>JBFHJA010000082.1:0-12265 GCA_041596165.1 Draconibacterium sp.
GATTACAAACATTATACTTCACTTTCGCTGTTATGCGAGTTATTTAATATCCCAACTCCGAAAGACGATATCGATGGCAGTCAGGTGTGGAAAGTTTACTGGGAGGACAACAATTTAGACAGAATTGTCCGCTACTGCGAAAAAGATACGCTGGCTGTGGCAAATTTGTTGCTGAGATACAAAGGGGAAGAGATTATTCCGGGGGAGAATATGGAGGTGGTGTGAAGAAGTTGGTGGAATAACCCATGATTCCTGTATCGTGTCAAATTTTTCCACAATTTTATTAATTCCTTGAAAATTCTGGTTGATTTAAAAACTGAATCAAAATATTAAAACACCTATTGGTATTTATTTTGTTTTTTAATAAATTGCAGCATAACGAAGCAAAAGGCAACCATCCTGAAATTTATTAACGATAAATTTATTCAACCATGAAAAAACACTTATTCAAAAAAATTGTAACTCAAGTATTAGTTTTTTCTTTTTTTATTGGATTATCAGTTTCATGCCAAAATGATGACAATGAAACCGAAGGCGGATATTACGTGAGGTTTAAAGCCAATGGGCAGCAGGTAGAATTTACAGTTCAAGGCGCAACAATTGCAGCATTTGCTCAGGCCGGAAATACATACAATGCAGTCTTTACAGGTTATGATTCCTCAAGCAATGTTGGCCTACAAGTGTATGATAATAAAGAAATTACTATGGCAACCTACTCCGGGTACACTTTGTCGGGTAGTTCTTTCATTGGTGCGTTGATACATTACAAGGATAATTTGGGGACCTTATATAGCCAGGATGCGTTGAATCCCACTACCAGTATTACCATATCTGAAATTACTTCGTCGGCAGTTAAGGGAACATTCAGTGGGATTTTAAAGGCCAGCGGAAAACCTGACTTGTCGATTACCCAGGGAGAGTTTTTTGTTTGGAGATCGAACTGAAACGTCGGTAAACTGCTGATTACATACAATTTGGAAAATTTAATCCCCAAACATTGTGTTGATAGTTTAAACTTTAAACTCAATTTCTCATCGCCCGGTCCATGTCACGTTTTGAGTCTTTCAACTTTAGTGATTCTCGTTTGTCGTAGGTTTTTTTACCTCTGGCCAGGGCAATTTCGAGTTTTGCAAGGCCCCGATCGTTGATGAAGAGTTTTACACAAACGATTGTCAAGCCTGATTCTTTAACTTTCTTTTCAAGTTTTGCCAATTCCTTGCGGTTGAGGAGGAGTTTGCGGTCGCGGCGTGCTTCATGGTTGTTGTGAGTGCCAAAATCGTACTCCGATATGTGCATGTTTTTCACATATAGTTCGCGGCCAAAAAACTGACAATAGGATTCAGTAAGATTTACTTTTCCTCCGCGAATCGATTTTATTTCGGTGCCGACGAGTTTTATCCCGGCCACAAACTTTTCGATGAGTTCGTATTCGAAAGTAACCTTTCGGTTTTTAATGCGGATATCTGAAGTTTGATGTGTCATTAATCAAGTAACGTTAACAATTTATCTGTAGAGAAGCTCAATATGCCGAAAATAATCCAATTGGCAACAATAATTTTCAGAATTAAGCTGTCGCGCTGTTCTTTCGGAAATTGAAGCAACCTTCTTCCTCCCATTAAAAAAATATAAAAACCATAAATCCCGAAAATATCAAGAAAATAAAAGAAAGGGAAAAACCCTGTAACTATCGAAACCAGCATAAACGGCACTAACGAATAGGCAACAAGTCTTTCCAATGCCTCAGTTTTTTCTTCCAAACCAAAATATTTTATCAGTTTGTTGGTTCCGTAAACACCTACAAAATAGAGTGTAGCAAACAATACAACTTCGCGGATTACCCAAAGTGCGGCAACCCAAATCCGAAAATAGTCGCTGCGGAAAAATTCGCCAAGAAAAACGGCAGCTGAAACAGCAGCCAACAACGGCAACAATAGATTTTTAAAAAGTTCATCCCTGCTTTCCTTTGTGTCGGCATGGTTACGCCAAAATGCGCGGGGATTTAAAATCAATTCCTGAGAAAGTGCATATATTTTTAAAGCGAGTTCTTTCATTTTTTCAAAATAATTCGGGCGTAAAATTACATTTAATTTTAAAATGATTGAGTGACTGAGTAACTGAAGGGCTGAATTAAAATAAACATATTATTTCTTTACATTCTTCTTTTCCGACAACAAATTCTGCAACGCAAACATTTCGTCACGCAAACGTGCAGCTTCGATAAAATCTAGATCTTTTGCTGCTGCTTTCATTTGCTTTTTAGTTTTTTCGATGGTTTTTTCCAATCCTTCAACGCTCATGTATTGAATTACAGGATCTGCGGCAATATCAGGCACAATAACACCTCCGGCATATTCGGTTTGTTTGTCGCTGCGGTATTTATACCCAATTATTTCACGGGTTGGTTTAACAATTTGAGTTGGCGTAATATTGTTTTCGATATTGTATTTCAACTGTTTTTCGCGACGATAGTTGGTTGAATCAATGGTTTTTTGCATCGAGTTGGTAATTTTATCGGCATACATAATTACCATTCCATTGAGGTTTCGGGCAGCACGACCTGCGGTTTGTGTTAATGATCGTTCGGAGCGCAAAAACCCCTCTTTATCAGCATCCAAAATTGCCACCAATGAAACTTCAGGTAAATCCAAACCCTCCCGCAGTAAATTTATTCCAACCAGTACATCGAAATCACCTTTTCGCAATTGTTCCATAATCTCCACCCGTTCCATTGTATCCACATCTGAATGAATATAACGGGTTTTAACACCCATGTTGGAGAGGTATTTTGATAATTCTTCGGCCATTCGTTTTGTTAAAGTGGTAACCAAAACGCGTTCATTTTTTTCAACACGAAGTTTGATTTCGTGCATTAAATCATCAATTTGGTTCGTACTTGGTCGCACGTCAATTTGAGGATCGAGCAAACCGGTTGGTCTGATAATTTGTTCTACAACAACACCTTCACATTTTTCAAGTTCATAATCCGCGGGGGTTGCACTCACATAAACTATCTGGTTTACAACACCTTCAAACTCTTCAAACTTTAACGGGCGGTTATCAATGGCAGCCGGTAAGCGGAAACCAAATTCCACAAGGTTCATTTTCCTCGAATTATCGCCACCATACATAGCACGGATTTGCGAAATTGTAACATGACTTTCGTCGATAACACACAAAAAATCGTTTGGAAAATAATCGAGTAAACAAAATGGTCGGGTTCCCGGTTTTCGTCCATCGAAATAGCGTGAATAGTTCTCGATGCCCGGGCAATAACCAAGTTCGCGCATCATTTCCATATCGAATTCGGTTCGCTCCAAAATGCGTTTTGCTTCCAATGGTTTTCCTATCTCTTTAAAGTATTCAACCTGTTTCACCAAGTCGTCCTGTATATTCCGGATTGCCGAATTCATGCGCTCTTTTGTTGTCACAAAAATATTGGCCGGGTAAATAACTGCCTCATCCATGTTCCGCAGTTTTTGCCCCGAAACCGGGTCAAAGACTGAAATTTCCTCTATTTCATCACCAAAAAAAACTATCCGTATCGCTTCATCAGCATAAGCGGGAAAAATATCAACAGTATCACCTTTCACCCTAAAATTTCCACGTTGGAAATCGACTTCACTCCGGGAATACAGGGCATCCACCAATTTTCGGAGCATTGCATTTCTCGGGATTTTTTCGCCTAATTTCACACCTGTAACATTGGCATGAAAATCCTCGGGATTCCCGATTCCATATAAACATGAAACAGACGAAACTACAATCACGTCTCGTCTTCCCGAGAGCAAAGCAGAAGTGGCGCTTAACCGAAGTTTTTCAATATCCTTATTAATCGAAAGGTCTTTTTCTATGTAAGTATCGGTAGTTGGCAAATAAGCTTCCGGCTGATAATAATCGTAGTATGAAACAAAATACTCAACAGCATTTTCGGGGAAAAACTGTTTCATTTCGCTGTATAGTTGCGCAGCCAAAGTTTTGTTGTGACTTAAAACCAAGGTGGGAAGTTCAACCCGTTCAATAACATTTGCAACAGTAAAAGTCTTTCCCGAACCGGTAACGCCAAGCAAGGTTTGAAAACGGTCGCCTCGCTCAATCCCCTCCACCAACTGCTTTATTGCTTCCGGCTGATCGCCGGTAGGTTTGTAATCCGATACAACTTTGAACTTCATTTTGCAAAACTAACGAACTGATTCAGAAAAAAGAAATAAGGGAAGACATGAAAAATTATTAAAAAAAACAAAAATGTTTTATTCAGAATTGTACATTTGTTGTCAATGTTTGGACGCATTATTCAATTAAACCCATTGTGTATGAAAAAAATAACCACCTTCTTACTTTTAACATTATTGCTGTGCAGTTCTCATTTTAGCAAGGCACAGAATAAAATCACAACAACAGATAAAAAAAATTTTAAAGGGCTCTATATCGGTGGAGTTGCATCGACAAATGGTTGGGGTGGCGAGTTAAAATATATTTTCAACAAACATTTCACAATCAAATCGAGTTACGAAACATTAAATTTTTCAACCGATTACAGCTTTAATGAAAGTGACATTAATTATGACGCAACGTTTGATTACAAAACCGGTGGAATCTCTTTGTTAGGGGATTTTAATTTCACCCGGAATTTATATGTTTCGGCCGGAATCCTGTTTAATGATTTCAACCCTCAAATTACAGGACACGCAGCAAGCGACCTTGTATATGGCGACATTACAATTCCTGCATCGAAGGTAGGCAGTTTTGAATTCAGCATAAACCCTGAAATGAGCATTTCCCCGTACGCAGGAATTGGGATTCGTGCTTTTTTCGGAAAGAACAAACGTGTAGTATTTAACACTGAAATTGGCATGTTTTATATGGGTTCTCCTGAAATTGAAATTGAAGCAACAGGTTTGCTTGCTCCAACTGCCGATCCGGCACACGGTCAAAAAGAAACTTTTGAAAATCAGCTGGAACAATATAAAATTTATCCTGTTTTAAAATTAAACCTTGCAGTTAAACTTTTTAATTAAACGTTGAATTTTAAATTTTGTAATCATGAATACAATATCCAAATCAAAAAGATTAGCATTAATTATTTTTTCTGTTTTATTCATTTCATTGTCAGGGTGTTCCGATTATTTTTCGAACCCTCTGGAAGACAAAGAAACAGGTGATGATATAAATCTTGTGATTCTCGATTTCAATTTTTTTCATACCCGCATGACATATAAATTGGTAGATGCCAAAACCGGAGAAATAATAAAAGATAACGCGACTGTTCAATTTTCTGGAAAAAATGCAAATGACATCGTTTCGTATACCGGTAACAAAAATGAAAAATACGAAACAAGCGAAGGACAGTTAGAGTTGACAACCGATCCGAATGTTAATATATCAGACGGTTCTCCCTTTGAGTTTTCGGTAAATGTGGATATTGAAGGTTACAATTCATTGTCAAAGGGATTTAGCTTGAATAGTGAAGGAATAAAAACATTTGAACTTTCGCTTTCGAAAAAAAGTGATGAAGAGAATACTGATTTAACAGGAGATGTTGATTTTGGCAGTGGAGATACTGTATTTCATTTTATGGTACATCCTGTCGGACTAAAATCAGCAACTACTGAAACACCTTATGGAATTGACCACTCGTTTACATTTGACGATTTAATGAAATTCAGGGACAAATCAGGAGCACCACTTTTTAGCAATAAAACAGAAGCATTTCGGGCATATTCAAACGATCCTGAAAATTTTATCAAGGTTACTGTATCAAAATACACGGATTATCCGGCAGGAGTTGATGTTGTAAACATTGGAGGCAACACACGAAATGCACTTTTTCATAAACTGGAAACCGGGTCACTCACAAAAATGTTGGTAGCATCAAAAGAAGTGGCCAATTTAAATGGAGGAAAAATAACTTCGGTCTGCGGAAAAACAGAAGATTTTTCTCCTCTAATTTTAGGATTTGTACAATTTGATAATAATCATTGGAACATGCTGGGAACAACTTTAACAAGTACTTCCTTAAATTTTAGTTACACACTTGCAACAGTTTCAGATGAAGAATTGTGCAAAACCGGGTGCAGCATAACTTTTAAAGCGAATGTGATTTCAAGTTTTTCAGTTGATGCAGATGTTTATGATAAGAACAATAAGTTGATTACTACCATCGGTTTTAAAGGGAATTTTCCTGAAACTTTTGTTGTTGAAAACGTACCTTCAATGGCGGTTAAACTGGTTTTTAGAAATAATAATCCTTCGTTTAATGAGATTGCCCCGCTGGAAATTGACAATTTCTGCAGTGGAAATTACGACGTAAATATCACTCCTGCAACAGGTTATCAGCAATACCAGATCATTTTGAAAGCTTTGTGCAGAGACAACAAGGAACTTGCAATTGCCCCAACTTACGGCGCCGAAATAAAGCTTTTAAACAGCGAAACCTGGCAGGCAATAAATATGAAGGGAGGAATTGTAGATTATCTTGGAATGCCAAATGAAGATTATGAACTTCGCCTTTTATGGAAAAACGAATGGGAATATTCATCCTATTCAACAAAGTTTGATGTAAACGGAAATTATTTGGGGGAAGCCAAAAAAGATGCAAAAGTAAAATCTAAAAAACTTAGTGATGGGCGAATGCAAATCAGTGTTGAAAAAACATTCGAACAGAATATCTGCTATGATTTGGGCTGGTAAAAAACCAGCTCATCGTAAGTAAATCTTATCTTTTCAGTTGGATATAAACAGGAAAATGGTCGCTAACTCCACCGTAATAATTTGGGCCACCATAAGTTCGGTTTGGCGACATTTCTCCTTTGTTTTCATATTCCATCCATTTTTCGTGAAATACAAAACCCTGCATTTCTTTACACTGAAACCCCTTATTATCAAGCAAGTTGGGTGAAACTATAACATTGTCGAGCATATTCCAGTTGCCACGGTAATTGTAAGAACCCTGTTTATTTTGATGGATTGGAAACATTAGATTTACCAAAGCAGCATTTTCAACTTCCGGACTTTGCGCGTTTAAAACTTCATTTATGCTTTTATTCGATGGCTCGTCATTCAAGTCACCCATAACTATAATATTCGCATTAGGATTTGAATTTTGAACTGAATCAATTTTGCTTTTCAACAATTTTGCAACTGCAATCCTTTTAGGCTCAGTTTGGGCCAAACCACCAATTCTGGAAGGCCAGTGATTTACAAAAATATGGAATTCCTCATCGTTATTTGTTTTGCCTGTTACATAAAGAATGTCGCGGGTTGTGAATTTAAGATCGTCATTAAACTCAACTTTTATTGGCGAACTCTTTATTACCTCAAATTCATCAGGGCGATACAATAATGCGCAGTCAATTCCTCTGAAATCAGGGCTCTCATACTGTTCTATTTTATAATCTCCTCCCGATAATAATTTGGTTTTTACCAGATCTTCAAGTACTTCCCTGTTTTCAATTTCACATAAACCAATGATTTCAGGCAGCTCTTTTTTGTTGATCGAACTCAACACTTCTGAAATATCATTTAGCTTTTTATTGTAACGTTCTTCAGTCCATTTATTTTTTCCTTCCGGAGTAAATTCTGCATCATTTCCTCCGGGTGTATTTTTTGTATCGAACAGATTTTCAACATTGTAGAACGCTACTGTCAGGTTTCGTCTTTTGTTGTAAGTTATTTCTGCAAAGGCGCTCACAAGTGCACTTATCAGGATAGTTGCCAGCAAAATCGCCAATGTCAATAAAACTGCCTTTTTAGTTTTCATCATGTTACTTCGCTTATTTTAAATTTCTTTCCCGACGGTAACTTCATAGTAATCAGTAACCAGAGTTGCCATCATTCCACCAGCTTTTGCTGCCTGAATGCCCAATTGGGCATCCTCAAAAACTTCGCATACGGAGGGTTCAACACCCAGCAATTCAGCACATTTTAAAAATGTATCGGGAAAAGGTTTTGGTCTTGTAACATCTTCGGTAGATACCAAAATATCAAAATATTTTTCAAGACCGAGAATGTTCATCGTTTTCCAGGCCAAACGATGGTAACCGCCCGTGCCAACCGCCATTGGTAAAATACCATGGTATTTTTTTGCCAACTCAACAACCGGTTCAATCGGCTTCATTTTATGCATTATTTTTTCGTATTCACTTTCTTTAAAATGGCCCACTTCTTCGGCATTCATTTTTGTTCCAAACCACTCATTAAGTTTTTCAATGGTGCCAACGGCAGGTATTCCAGCCAATTTGGCAAATAGTTCCGGTGTAAAATGAATTCCATATTCTACCAAAATATTTTTGTATGCTAAAAAATGAACTGGCATTGTATCGGCAAGTGTACCATCCAGATCGAAAATCAAAGCTTTTGCATTCGGATTAATAGTAAGTGTTTTCACGTTTTCTGTTTTTCGAATTGTTATGAAGGTCAAAATTAACTTTTTTGCAGCCCTTCGAAAATAAAATTTCCACATGCGCGAAAAAATGCCAACTTTGTTCACATTAAATCAACAGCAGATGAACGACACATTGTTATATACTTTACCCCAGTGGTTTATTTTTGCAGCAGTTTTTGTTGCAGTTTACGGATGGATTGAAAAGAAAAAAGCTTTCCGTATTATCGGGGCAATCATTTTTTTTCTTTTGGGAATATATTCAATTATCATCATTTCCGGTGGCTATCTCGCTGGCGGAGAGTTTCTTACTCCGGGTGAAATTGCCGATCAGGAATTGGATGGCGAATTAATAGAAGAAATACCATTTCAAGCAAAGTTATTACCAGCCTATTTAAGTTTTATTGTTTCAGCAATAATTGTAATCCCGGCAATACTTCTCGATATAAAAAATAAAAAAAGCTACCAGTGGTTCATCCTTTCAGCCGGACTTGTGGCCTTGTTTGGCTTTTTTGTGATCGTTGGCGTTTTGCAATATTTGTAATTTCATTTTTTACATTCGAACCAATTTATTAGTTGTTTATAAAGATTTTAATTAAAACAGCATCAATGTGATGGTTTGTATTTTCTTGTTTTCTATCTTGCACGCGATAAAGTAATTATAAAAATTAAAATCGTTTTTGCATGAATCCACAGGCTGAGGAACTCAACAAAATTATTCAGGAAAAAAGCAGTGTAGTTTTCGAACTTCTTTCGGAAAGAGGAAAAGAGATTTATTTCCCTAAAAAGGGGATTTTAGGACAGACTGCCGAAGCTAAAAGCACAAAAATAAATGCAACAATTGGCGCTGCCGTGGAGGATGACGGATCACCAATGCGCCTTGAAGCACTTGCATCTAAAGTAGGCTTGAATCCGAACCTAATATTTCCGTATGCACCTAGTTACGGCAGGCCCGATATCCGTGCCAAATGGAAAAGCATGATTTATAAAAAAAATCCGTCATTGGGCACAACCGAAATTAGTTTACCTGTGGTTACAAATGCCTTGACCCATGGGATTAGCATGGCAGGCTACATGTTTTGTGATGAAAAAGACCAGGTTATTGTTCCCGATTTGTTTTGGGGAAACTACACACTAACACTCACTCATCCTTACGGTTCGCCACTGGTTAAGTACAATCTTTTTAAAGACGGGAAACTCGATCTTGAAGCTTTTGAATCAAAATTGAACGAAGGTGGGATTGGAAAAAAAATAATGATCTTGAATTTCCCAAACAATCCGGCGGGTTACACTCCTATTCAATCCGAACAGGATGCGATGGTAAAAATCATCAAAACTTCGGCTGAAAAAGGCAATAAAATAGTTCTTTTTATTGATGATGCCTACTTTGGACTTGGCTATGAAAAAGGTGTTGCCGCTGAAAGTATTTTTGTTGATTTGAGCCAATTGCATGAAAATGTACTGGCAGTAAAAATTGACGGTCCAACAAAAGAAGACTATGTTTGGGGGTTCAGGGTTGGATTTATGACCTATGGAATTAAAGGCGGAGATGCTGATTTATATGGGGCTCTCGAATCAAAAACTGCCGGTGCCATTCGCGGAAATATTTCAAATGCAGCAAACATTTCACAATCTCTTTTGATGGAAGCGTACAGTAGCCCTGATTACGATGCGCAAAAAGCGGCGAAATACAAAATCATGAAACAACGCTACGATGCTGTAAAAAATGCATTGAAAAACGAAAAATACAGTACCTATTTCACGGCGTTACCATATAATTCAGGCTATTTCATGTGTATCAAACTGGCGGAAGGATTAGAAGCAGAGAAGTTGCGTAAAATTCTTATCGAAAAATATAGTATCGGCGTAATAAGTCTGGGCAACCTGCTTCGTATTGCATATTCGGGTGTAGCTGCAAAAGATGTCGAAGAATTGTTCGAAGGAATTTACCTGGCTTGTAAAGAGTACAATGGATAATTTATTTACAGTATGTTTAAAAAAGCCGCTTCAACCAAAATTGAAGCGGCTTTTTTGCTTAGCAAAACCAAGTTTACCCAAACATATTTTCGTCCCTGATAATCATCAAAATAGCTGAATACGGAAGAATGATATACTTTTCGTTGTTGAACTCAATTTCATGGCCATTTCGACTTAAATAAATAGCCAAATCGCCAATATGAGTTTGCAGGGGTAAATATTTTACATCTTCGGCATTGGGTTTCCACTGGTTATCTTCATCTCCTGTTGTGGGAATGGGATAACCTGGTCCAACTTTCACAATGTAACCGCTTTGTACTTTTTCGTTATCCTGAACAGTGGGTGGCAAAAACAATCCCGACTTGGTTTTTCCTGACGGATTTTTAGGTTTTACCAAAACACGGTCGCCAACCATAATAAACTTTTCCAAATCTTTTTCTTCGATAACCAATGACATAATTTTTTTCTTTATTGAATTACAAAGATAGAAAATCCTTGAACTTTGGCGGTTGATATTCATAGTTGAAACCTTGAATAAAACCAAATCAATTCCTATTTTTAACAACTGAAACCGTAAAATTCTAAACCATGCTTAAAAATATTATCATCTTTTCAGCCGCCCTTTTTATTTCAAGTTCTACAGTTTCACAGCAAATAAAACAGTTTGAACCCCAAATTTCAGGATTGGAAACGTCTAAATTACATGTTCCTGCAAGGGTAATCACGCAAGGGCCGAAACAACATTGGTTTGGTTACTACGATAAATTGCAGTTTGACCCAACAAACCGTTTTGCACTTTGTATGGAAGTTGATTTTGAGGGCCGTTCACCAAAAGCCGAAGACGAAATAAAAATTGGAATGATTGATTTGGAAGACAACGACAAATGGATTGATTTAGGAACCTCAAAAGCATGGGGCTGGCAGCAGGGCTGCATGTTACAGTTTGTTCCCGGAAGCGATTCGCTGGTAATATGGAACGATAGGATTGACAATCAATTTGTTTCTCACCTTTTTAATATCTACACAAAAAAAGAGAAGATTTTGCCATTTGCCATTTATGCACTCAGCCCTGATGGAGTTCACGCGGTAACTACCGATTTTGAGCGCATTCAGGACACCCGTCCTGGTTATGGTTATGCCGGAATTACAGACCCAAACCGAAATGACTTGGCACCCCGAAATGCAGGAATCTACATTTGCAATCTTCAAACCGGAGAAAAGAAACTGATTATAAATTATTATCAAATGGCTGAAATGCCAGCACTTGCCGATGACGATGCTAATGCAGATCGTTCAACACAAAAAAACTGGTTTAATCATTTACTTTTCAATACAGATGGCAGCCGGTTTATTTTTCTGCATCGTTGGAAAGCGCAATCGAAAAAGGACGTAGGTGGCTTTGCAACATTAATGTACACTTCTGATTTACAAGGCAAAAACATAAATCTCGTTGATCCTTCAAATTACACTTCACACTTTATATGGAAAAACAAAACTCAAATTGCAGCCTGGACCCGTCAACCTTCACATGGTAGCGGTTTTTATGTTTTTACGGATGGTTTACCAGATGAAACCTATGTGTTGAATCAAGTTAAAATGCCGGTTAACGGACACAATACATATTTACCAAATAACCTAAAATGGATTCTGAATGATTCATATCCCGATAAAGATCGCTTTCAACATGTTTATGTATATAATACAGAAACTGATGTTAAAATTCCGTTAGGGGATTTTTATTTACCTACTGAATACAAAGGAGAGTGGCGCTGCGATACACATCCGCGATCAAGCAACAACGGTAAAATGGTATGTATTGATTGCCCGGTTGGAAATAATGGCAGGCAATTGGTTTTAATGGATATTTCGAAAATTGTTGACTAGATTTAGAATTTCAGTTATTCACCGCAC
>JBFHJA010000083.1:0-12182 GCA_041596165.1 Draconibacterium sp.
CAATTCTTTGGCTTTCCATTTTTCGGCTGATTGTTCCCAATCGCCATCAAACCAATATAAATCGGGTTTAAATTGTTTTGAAAGTTCTTCCAACTGGCAAAAATTGAAATCAACAAACCGGTTCCATTTTACAGAATCGTTTTCATATCGTTTTTCAACTTTGGTTTTGTTGGGATAATCGGGGTGTGACCAGTCGAGCAAAGAATAATACAAACCCACCTTCATGTCGTTTTTGCGGAGTTCGTTTACCAAAGGAGCAACCAAATCTTTTTTTGCAGGCGATTTTTTAACAACACTCAAATCACCACATTTTGTATCCCAAAGCGCAACCCCGTCGTGGTGTTTTGTAGTTAAAACCGCATATTTTGCACCGCTGCTTTTGAATAACTTCGCCCATTCCGCAGGATTGTAATTCTTTGCTGTAAAACCATTTAACTGGTTCAGGTAATCTTCATGCGAAATATAACCATTGTAAAACGACCAGCTTTCGTCGATTCCGTTTACAGCATAAATTCCCCAGTGAATGAAAATACCAAGTTTGGCATCTTCAAACCATTGCATTTGCTTTTCCTTTTCGACTGTTGATTGGGAAAAAATCGGCAGGTTCATGACAAGGAGAAACAATGCGAGAAATATTTTATTTATGATTTTCATGTTTTAATATCAAATTAATTGTTCTATTTTCAAAAAAAGAAAAACAGAAACTTCACCTTAAAAAAAATGAAATTTCTGTTTTTCACAAAAATATACTTCGAAAAACTATTCCTGAGTATAGTACATTTTGATACGTGAATCAACGTCCCAAACACATTCAATGCCGGCCGGGAATGTAATAAAATCACCCGGTTTCACTGTTATCGATTCAAATTCAGAAACAATTGTAGCTTCGCCTGCTACGATATAACATTGCTCGGATTTATCGTAAAATACTTCAAGTTTTTCCTCGTCATACTCCTTCACCGGCCACGTTTTAACCCCCAACTCTTTCAAGTCATCCAAGTCCAGTTGATCGACTTCTATTTTCATAGTTTGTAATTTATTGTTTTTTAAAGCAATCCCCGATATTTATCCGGATAACTCGCATCTTGGAAATCGCTTTTTGCGGAATCTTTTCATGCTCGTTTCATTCTTCAAAATTTTAACGCAAAAATATAAAAGAAACTCATTTTAAAAATTCAAGTTAAAAACAAAAAATAAATAAAGTGAAAATAAATAACAATGACTTTATTTTTTTGCTCCAAACATTGAAATGCCAATTTTTAGCTTCAAAATAAAATCTTGAAATTGTTTTGCATACCTGTGTAAAAGCGTAATGTATTCCACCAATAATTTTAATCAAATCGGTTCCCGCAAATTCCTCGTCTGCTATCAAACATATTATGCAATTTGTGCAAAAAAGCCATACAAAACAGGCAACCAAATCAATCTTATCCTGTGATTTCGAATTGCCCTGCTTGTCCAATTTCCTGAACAACTCTCTTTTTAACTTTAAAACAATACATTATAAGAAAAGATAAATTTGAAAGATGGAATTAAGAAAGTTATAGCTAGAATGCAGCACAATAATAGATAGGAACTTGAATGGTTTGCAAAACAAGGCTATATTTATTTTCAAAATTAATGCAGAGGATTATAGTTTTTAGACAGAATAACCCCTCATAAATTTCCTTTTAAAAAAATCTGTCACTGGTTTTGTATCATAAAAGATCGTGATAAAGAAAAACTTTGCACTCTGTATCAAATTCCCTTTTTTAAATAAAAATACAGACAAACCAAACGCATAACCACTAATATTTTTTGCCATAACTTTTTGGTATTTACCATTAAAATCCTTTTTTAAGGTTTGATAGTGTGTATATAAGGCAATCATATTTTTCTTACTTAAAGTTCTTGAAATTCCACCTGGATGTATACGATAAGCCGACATATTATCGGCCAAACATCGTGCTTTTCCGTTTTCCAACAAGGTTAAAAACATGGGGGTATCTCCATATAAATAACCTGGCATTTTTGCCCGTGTAATTACCTGATTCAGAAATTCAGCTCTAAACATAACAGAAGCCGTTGGTATTGACCATTTTTCCAACAATTCACGGCCAACATAATCTTTCTCTTCCAAATGATTAAAAGTTTCCGAATCAAATTCTACATTATTTTCATCGACAATTTTACATTTATGAAAACATAAGGAATAGTCCTGATTCATTTCAAGGAAATCAACTTGTTTCTGCAATTTATTTGGGTCTGTCCAAAAATCATCGCCCTCACAAAGAGCAATGTATTTGCCTTTTACTTTTGGAAACAACATTTGAGAAAACGGTTTAACACCTTTTGAATGCTGATTTTCGCTTTGAAAAGTTATGTTGAAAAATCCAGGATTTTGATTGTTATAATCTTTTAGAATTGAAATAGTATTGTCCTTGGAACAATCGTCGTTTACAAGAAACTCAATTTTAAAATCAGTTTTTTGCATTAAAAACCCATCCAAAGCTTTTGCAATATATTTTTCGTGATTGAATGTTGTACAACAAACACTCACAAGTATATCAGACATGATAATCAGATTTGAAAATTATAAGTCAAACAGAATTTTTTTTTCAGTTATTTTATTGTTCACTGATTATTTTTCTACCATAACTTCCATTGCCCGGATTCAAATTCAACTTTGTTCTCAGTTCTTTTGATGACATTACTTTTCTTTCGTTTGCTGAAGCCAGAACGTGAATTCGTTTTAATAAATCACTGTTCTTAGCCAATACCGATCGATTTTGGTCGAAGTAAATATTATCTTCCAAACCTATTCGAACACCTCCATCCGCTGCAATTGCGATGGAATTCATTTTAAGCTGATCGTCCCCTATTCCGGCAAAACTCCAAAATGAATTATCGGGTAAATCGCGAACCATTAATCCAGCATGAAGTAAATCGGCCTGTGCACATGCAATATTTCCAAGCAGTAAATTAAAATAATGTGGCGCTTGTAGTACACCTTTTTTCTCCAGGTATTTGGCATAATTTATCATACCAGCATCAAATGCCTCCAACTCCGGCAATATTCCTTTGCTCTTCATTTCCTCTGCAAGTTTTAGAATCATTTCCGGAGAATTGACACTTTCGGTTTTATTAAAATTTAATGAACTAAGTGTTAAACTACCCATGTCGGGTTTTAAATTCCCTTCAAGTTGCAAAGGTGAAGCCCTGTGAGCAAACTCTTTTATTCCCCTTCCACTTAGTGAAACACATACTACCAATTCAGGTGCATATTTGCGGATTCCTTCTATAATTTTACCGTAAATCTCATTTTTGTACGTGGGCACTCCTGTAATTTCATCTCTTGCATGCAAGTGTACCATTGTTATGCCTATTTCAACTGCCTTGAGCACATCTTCAACAATTTCAGAAACTGTTACGGGTACATGCGGCGTCATTTCCTTTGTAGGAATCATCCCTGTTGGGGTAAAATTGATTATTAAATTCATTGTTTAAAATTATTGTTTGTAAAAAATATTCGATGCTACAACTTCCGGATATCCTTCAGGATTAATGCTCCTTTGTGATGTATTTCTATTTGGTTTTTCCGTTGTATTAAAATTTATTTTATGTTCTTTACTATCTGACATGGATTTCCAAATGCCAATACATTTGAGGGGATATCTTTTGTCACTACACTACCTCCTCCAATAATTGAATTGCTACCTATTTTCACTTTACTAAATACAGTGCAGCCAGGTCCAATTGATGTGCCTTCTCCAATTTCTACGTGTCCGGCAATGTTTGTCCCTAAATAAATGGAACAAAAGTCGCCAAGTATATTATGATGGCCAACAGAACAGTTGCGACCAATATTAACGCCAAATCCAATTTTTGTATAAGGTGCAACAATTGACAATGGCTCCATTTGCAACCCAAATTCGGTTGTTACTGATGTTGAAATAACCGATGATGGGTGGACAAGATCAGCAAATTCACTGCAATTGATTTTCCATATGTTCTGATAAAACTTATGTAAAAAATTTTTAGTGGAAGGTTTATTACTACAAAAAACATATCCTTTTCCCGGAGCTTGCATTAATTCAGTATAAAATATTTCGGCAAACGGAATGTTTGTTTCAAAAGGTGCAACTGCTCTTCTTTCAGTTTCATTAATTATAATATTAACTTTACCTTTATAATTTAGTGCTGTTAAACTTTCAAAAATCAGTGAAAGATAACTTCCACTGTATCCAAGAATTGTTATTTCATCCATTGAATTTATTTCAGTTTTAAATTTGATATTGGACATTTTATAATTTTACTGTTTAAAACGAGTATGAATTGTATAAACGTATTATGTATTTAATTGTTTACCCATTTAATTGTATAGTCATGTACCATTTCACTTGTTTTTTCCGCTCCATTAAACATTAAAACATCGATAATTGATAATCCGGGTATGAAGTTTTCATTATTTTGAAAATACGGATTTAGTTTATGTTGAATGAATCCTAGTTTAATTCCTGCTTTTCTGTATAAGTCTTTAGGGTATAAATCTTCACCAGCAGGTGCA
The DNA here is from genome assembly GCA_041596165.1 of Draconibacterium sp. Lineage (GTDB taxonomy): Bacteria > Bacteroidota > Bacteroidia > Bacteroidales > Prolixibacteraceae > Draconibacterium. Next base: position 4,547 of record JBFHJA010000083.1, read on the forward strand.
TTAATGTACGTATTTATACCAAATGAATTACAAAACATCATTCCCCAGAGACCACCTTCGGAGGCTTTTTCAACAGAATTTTCAATTTTTGTATGCTGAAAAAACTGAGTATTAATTTTTAATACATTGGCTATTTCAATTGTGCTTGATACATTAAAGTCAACAAGGGTTTCTTTCTCCTTATTTAATATATTCTCAAGAAATGACATTGTTTCTTCATAATAAGCAGCTATTTTTTTGTAATGTAACAATTGTGCCAACAACTTTTCTTTCCATTTATTGTCAGTTGTTAACCTGCATTCCGGAAGCATTGCCTTAAATGAAGTATGTTGCAAGCTAATATTAATATATTGAAATTCATTGAAGGTAGGTTTTATAATTCGATTTCTAATCATCCAGCTTCTACGGTTAAATTGCGAGGTATCAAAAAATATAAATTTATCGACAGCTGAAATAAGGCTGAAGTAACCCAAATATGGAAAAAAATAAGGTTGGTGCGAAGCAAGAATCATTTTAATTTACTTTTTATACACATCTATTTTTATTGCAAAATCTATCTTTTTTCTTACGCTTTCAATATTATCAGATTAATATTTTATTAAATATAAATTACAGAATGCTACAATCCAAAATGTTATTATCAATTTAAATTAAAGCTGCTGTTCTATTTCATTTTCATTACGACTATCGGCTTGTATCAATTAACGCAATTCCAGTTTAACAACTTCACCCATTTTTGATAAATAAAAATCCATAATTTCTTTATCATCAAATTGCAATATCATCAAACCTATTGCCGCACTTGCATTTTGATAGGGTTTAACTTTTCCTCCTTTATTTACATATTGATGAAATTCCCTTAAAAACGGCATAATTTCATCTGCTATCGATAAACTCTCTAATATTCCTTCCTTATCCGAATGAATGACATAATTGAAGGAGAATTTACACAAATTTGGTTTTATTTCAATTTTATTATTCGATAAAACATCAAGTGCCGCTTTTACCATGTCAAATCCTGTTGCGTATTCAATAGCCTGCGGCACAAAATTACCTCCACTTCTGGGACCTATTTCTCCAATAAATATTTCCCCCTCTTTATTGATTCTCACTTCAATATTTATAGGACCATTCATAAACCCGACTTTTTTTATTAGTTTATTTATCTCATTTTCAACAAGAATAATTGTTTCCTTCGTTCTTGTACTTGGCCATGTTGTTGAATAAGGAACAAATGGATTTATTTTATCATTGTAATGATGATCTCCCAAAAAGCAGAATATTAAATTTCCATTCTCAACAAAACCATCACCATGTAATTGAGCTCCTTCACATTCAATAAATTCTTCTGCTATTACTATCTTGTTTCTCGAAAATTCCAAAGCCAAATTAATTGCATTTTGCAATTCAAAAACATTTTCAATTTTTGATATTCCTTTACTTCCGGAAGAGTCTGAAGGTTTTACCATAACAGGAAAATGCAATTCTTTAACTTTTTCAAAGGCATTTTCATTTTGAAGTATTGCAACTGCTTTAGGAGTATTAAAATGATGATTTTTCTGGAATTCGCGAAATAAATCTTTGTTTGACAAAACATTAACACTTTCAAATGAATTTCCTGGTAAGCCTAGTTTTTCTGAAACAAAGGCTGCAACTCCAGCGGCAGGGTCGGACGCATAAGCAACTACAAAATCAGGTTTTACTTCCTGGGCAAGTTTCAAAACTTCCTTAAAATTCGTAGTGCTAATATTGTGATATTCATTTGCGAGTTTGTGTCCGGGATTTTCAGGAAGATAATCACAGTTAATTATATAGTATCCACGGCTTTTAGCTTCTTTGATTATTGGAATTTGCGAATATGCACCTCCAAGGAATAAAATTCTTTTTGTTTTCATAACAATAACACCTACAAATAGGGTTTTATACTATATTTATTCTTAACAAAAATCTATTTTTTAAACATCACTCTTCATCCTGAAATCAGAAATACAACGAACGATGGAATCAATTTCACTGAATTCTAAATCAGGATAAATAGGTAAACAAATAACCATTTCCGATGCTTCTTTTGCCTTCAATAATAAAGCTGGATTAGCCGAGTCGTAAATTTTATACATCGGGAATTCACTGATTAAGGGGTAAAAATAACGCCGTCCGTAAATACCATTTTCTTTCAATTTTTCATAAAGCATGTCCCTGCTTATCCCATAATCTTTTTCATTAACAAAAATTGGGAAATAGGCATAGTTTGATTTTGTATTTTCAGGCTCTGTCAAAATTGAAATACCTTTTATTCCTTTTAATTCCTGCCTGTATAAATGATCAATTACCTTTCTTTTTTCGTTATTTGTGTAGTGAGTTTTTAGTTGTAGCAGACCCAAAGCTGCCTGCATTTCGTTCATTTTCGAGTTAATTCCGCAAGCCATAATTGTAGTTTCACCTGCAAATCCAAAGTTTTTCAGAAAATCAATTTGTTTTTTTGTGTTGGCATCGTGGCAAATAATTGCGCCTCCTTCCATTGTATTGAATACTTTTGTAGCATGAAAACTAAGAATCGAGATATCGCCATAATTACAAATACTTTGTCCTTTGTAATCCACCCCAAATGCATGAGCTGCATCGTAAATTACTTTTAATCCATTTTTCTTTGCAATCTCATCAATTCTCTCCACATTACAAGGATTACCGTAAACATGAACGGGTAAAATAGCCGAAGTTTTCGAAGTAATGGCAGCTTCAATTTTTTCGGGGTCAAGGTTGCAAAATTCAGGTTCAATATCAACAAAAACCGGTTTTATGTTATTCCACAACAAACTATGCGAAGTGGCCACAAAACTGTATGGTGTTGTAATCACCTCGCCCGAAATACCAAGCACCTGCAAGCCAGTAACAAGCGCAAGAGTTCCGTTTGCAAATAATGAGATATAGGGCACACCAAGAAATTCAGCCAGCACCTTTTCCAACTGTTTGTGAAAAGGTCCGTTGTTTGTTAGTATTTTTGTTTCCCAAATCTGTTCGAGGTAAGGCATAAATTCGTGCAAATCAGGCAACGAAGGTTTTGTTACGTAAATTGGTCTTTTCAAATTATCCATAGTGTTGTTATTTTACAATTTTATATTCTGTTTAAAAAGAATTTTTAATATCTCATTTAACTCGGCGATTTTTAAAATATATGATGCACCTATAAAAAAAAGAGTTCCTAGAAGTACTCCAAGGCCCAGCTGCAAATAACTTTCAGTTAAAATCAAAGATGGAAAATAAGCTAAAAATCCGGTTATAAATGAAATTATCATAATTGGAAAAATATCTCTTATCTGTTTGAAGAAGCCTACTTTTATTAGCCTTCCTGTATAATAAGTATTTATGATTAATGCTATAATTGATGTAAATATAATGCCGTAGCACATTACTAAAACACCTAAAGGTGCGGTAGTAAACAGCACTATTGTTATCATTACTTTTTTAATTATTTCCAGTCGCAAAAAAAGATCAGATCGTCCTTTTACCTGCAAAAGATTTAGATTTATGGCATGGATTGGATAAAACATATAACTGAAACATAAAACCTGTAGCAATGGAACGGCAGGTAGCCATTTCTCGGTTAAAAGAATAAGGATCAGAGGCTCGGAAAGCCCAAATAATAGCATCATCAATGGAAAAATGATAAATGCCGACATTTTTAACAATTTCCTATAGTTATATCCCAAGTGCATAATATCATCTTGCATTTCACTCAAAACCGGAAATGTAACCCTTTGTATTATATTGGTAATATTGGAGGACGGAAGTTGCGCCAACCCTTTTGCCCGTGTAAAATAACCCAGTTCTGCTGAAGTAAATTTTTTACCAATTACAACCTGATAAATGTTTTTATAAACCGAATCCAATAAACCTGAAAGCATTAATTTTGAACCGAAACCAAAAAGCTCTTTAAAAGAATTTATTGAAAAGACCAATTTTGGTTTCCAACCTATAAAAAACCACAAAAGTCCTGTTGAAATTATGGTAGATGCTAAACCTTGAAATACCAAAGCCCACACACCATATCCCATGTATGCCATTGATATACCTATGGTTCCAGTAATAATAAGTGATATTACTGTAATTTTTGTTTGAGTTTTAAAGTCGATGGCTATGTTTAAAATTGTACTTTGAATTGAACCCAAAGCCCCAATTACCATGTTTAAACTTACAACCCTAACAACCATTGTTAGAATTGGTGAATTGTAAAAATTTGCAATGAATGGAGCTGATATAAAAAGGACTAAATAGAAAAATAAACTCACCACAATATTGTAATAAAAAACAGTGGAAAGATCAGATTCAGTTCGATTTTGTTTGCGAATTAAAGCAGCTCCAAAACCACCATTAATAAATACTGTGGAAATTTCAGTAAAAATTAGAATCATGCCAATAATTCCATAATCGGAAGGCGATAATATTCGGGCTATTATTATGCCGATAACAAAACTAATTCCCTGGCTCGAAAAGCTCTCAATTGAACTCCATTTTAAACCGGTAACTGTTTTTTGTTTTAGACTTATCATAAATAATTTGAAAATAGTAATATAAAACCGTTTTATATAAAAATTTTGAAGTTGTTAAATATGATAAATAATTCAGTAAAACAAGTCATACAATTGATTTAGAAAATATGAATTTTATACAGTAGGTAGCAAAACTCTTTAATTCATGCATAAATATAAAATCATTATAAAAACAAGAATAGAGCTCATTTATTTTACCTCTTCTGATAAACCCGCACATAATCCACAAGAAAAACGTCGGGAAAAATGGATTTACTGATTTCTTCGATTTTACCGGGGTATTCCATGCTCAAAATCATGTACTCTTCAATGTTCGAAATCCCACTTGTAATTTCATAGAATTTCAATCCATCGATATAAAAAATGTACCGGTCAGGCATCCATTCCAGTGCGAAAGTGTGTAAGCCCTCTCCCACTCCTTTTAAATAGCTCTGATATCCACGGGTTGATTGCTGATTCGGGCCGTAGGCCCAATGTACGTTATGCGAAATTATGTCTTCGCCCAGTTTTCTAAAGCATTCCATGATATCTATTTCAGCACCGAAAATGGCCGGGTCTTCTCCTTTTGCAATATCGGTTGATTGAATCCAGAATGCCGCCCAAACTCCATTTGGGGATTTTTGAACTTGCGCCCGGCATTCATACCAACCGTATTTTGACATAAATAAACCTTGTGTTCCAACCGCGCTGCCATATAAAGTGTCATTTTCGTTCAGCGCAAAAAGTTTTAACAATCCATCTTCAACTTTTACAGCTTTTGGCGAAACATAAGCAATGGCACGGGGACCGACTCCCCGCACACGCCATTTTGAGGTATCAAGTTGAGTTCCATCAAATTCATCGTTCCAAACCATTTGATAACCTAATTTTTCAGGTGTAATTATTTCATCAGACATTGGGTCTTGAGCTGGCCGTTGTGCTTTTATAATAACTGGATAGGAAATGAAAAGAAATAAAAGCAGGAAAAATGATTTGACTGAACTTAATGTCATGTCTGTTGTATTTAAAAAGCAAAATCCAGCATAACCCAGGCGCTGCGCCCAACCCCGTTAATTCCCGAACCGTGGGTGCGATAATCTTCATTAAAAATATTTTCGAAACCCACTTTTATTTTCACAAATGCCAGTTGATAGCCTGCAAAAAGATTGACAACCTCCCAACCTGGCGTTCCTCCTTCGGGAATCCTGTTGTCGCTGATATCTCCAGCAGCCAGCCTATCCTGTTTTGTAGCGAAAAGCAATTCTCCCGAAACAAAAAATTTATTCAAACTATAGGTTGCTGCCATTTTTCCATTGAATGGAGGAACCCTGCGCAATGGTTCATCGTTTGTTACATTCTGCCCGTATGTATAAGAAAAACTGCTGTTTAAATCGAAGTGCGACGAAATTTTCCACAAAAATGCTGCCTCTGCACCTGTAATATATGCTTCCCCAACATTTTCCTTTTTATAAACCGGATAGCCCTCTATTGAATCGCCTTCAACTTTAACTCTTGTAATTAACTGGTTCAAATTCATATAATACGCAGCCAAATTAGCCTGGAATTTTGGCAGACTGAGTTTATACCCGATTTCATAATTGATTGATTTTTCAGGTTTCAGGTCATAAGCCGGAATTTCGTACCTGAAATCAACAATCCCCAAAGTTCCCATATCATCGATATTGGGAGCGCGGAATCCGTTGCTGATTGTGGCATACAAATGGTTTGCCCTGTTCAGGTTATACATTGCTCCAACATTGAAAACCAAGGCTTCGGGTGAAATTTCAACTTGGCCCAAATCTTCATCTTTTATTTTTATTTTGAAGGCATTGAATCGAACTCCACCATCTAAAACCCAATTATCAAGTGTGAAATGGTGCAGCGAATACAATGCAAAACTGCCGTATTTAGAGTCATCGGGATATAATCCCCTTTTTTCAAGTTGTGGGGCCGAATTATCGGTGCTGATAATAAACCTACTGCTTGAAACATTATCATGGTAGTATTCAGCGCCCGAATTTGCCGACCATATTTTACTGAAGTTTGAAGTAATATCTGCAACAAAACCAAGGGTATTTACCCGATTATCATCTTGCTGCATCAGCGTTGTGTTATTTTTTTGAGTTGTTGTATTCTCAGTATTTTGCTGCCACGAGGCGATGAATTTAATTTGGTCGAAAGCCTTTTTCGAACCACGGATATCCAATCTGGCATAATTCATCAGGCGTTGTTGGGGCTGAAATTCATTGATTAAATAATTTTCAAGAACAACTTTGTGATATATGGGAACATGCGACTGATTGAGAAATTGGCTCGCAAAAGTAAGCTGAATATTTTCATCTAATGCAAAAAGAAGTTTTCCGTCGAATGCATATTCCGTGTAACCCGATGGAGATTGAACACCAGTTTCTTTACCGCCAACCAAATCGCCAAAATCACGGTATGTTCCACCCGCCAGAAAAGCAACTTTTTCGGAATTGAATTGCAATTGACCGCGACCGGTTTTTTCCATTTCGTCGGTCATGAATTTACCGCTTGCGTTGCCATGCCATTCCTGTTTTCCGGTTGTCAACAGCGGATCGACACTAAAAATCTGAAGCGCACCGCCCAAAGCATCCGAGCCGTATTGCACCGATCCCGTACCTTTTGCAACTTCCATTCTATCAATTGAAAATACATCGACAGTATTCAGATATTGATTTGGCCCATAACGGTAAATCGAATTATTTAGCCTGATTCCGTCCATCAATAACAGCGTTTGATTGCCTGTCAGTCCACGAATAAACGGCGAGCCGCCACCATGATTTGTTTTTTGTACAAAAACGCCATCGGTATTCATCAACATTTCAGGAGTTGTGCGTTTTGAAAAGTTATCCATTTCCTTTTTGTCTATCAGACTGATGCTGTAAGGCACCAAAAAATCTTGCTGAGGAATGCGTTGGGTTGAAACTACAATTTCACCAATCCTCACTGTGTCCATAACTTCGTTTTGGCCAAATGCATAAAAATTCACTATAAAAAGGAAAAGAAATAAACGATATTTTGTCATTACAAAAATTTGTCTGTTTAACAAAAGCAAAAATAGTTGTATAGTTTTAAAATCCTAAAAA
>JBFHJA010000084.1:0-12167 GCA_041596165.1 Draconibacterium sp.
CAAGCCAACAGTTTGGCCAATACTATTAAATACTATGAAAAAATTAATTCTTGCTGCTGTAATTTCCCTGATTGCTTTTGGTACACAAGCTCAAACAAATGTTGATGTCATTGATTTAATAGAAAGCGTTTACGGCCTGCAAAAAAGAGATCTCATCTCAAAACACATGAAACTTAAACCCGAACAGTCGAATTTATTTTGGCAATTGTATGCAGAGTATGAAATATCACGCAGGGAAATAGGTGTGAAACGTGAGAGAAATATAGAAAATTATGCTGCTAAATATGACACTCTCAGTGAGTTGGATGCTGATGCAATCATGAAAACTTCGTTCGAGGTGAATATTGAATTTTTGAAATTGTGGGAAAAAACATATAAAAGTATGTCTAAGTCAATCTCATCGGTTACGGCAGCTCAGTTTATACAAGCTGAAATGTTTTTCGAAAATATGATTCGTCAGCAACTTGCCATGGATATTCCATTGATCGGGGAATTTGAATTGCAGGATTAGTTTGTTTCGGATTCTGGGGTTCGGATTTCGGGGAAAAAAATAACAAAAAAACTACCGGCTGTTCAACCGGTAGTTTTTTTGTGCCTCAAATTATAATTTCAACTTATTAAAGTCTATCACGTAAAATCATCTCCACCTGATGGAAATCAATATCCGCCTTTTCTCCTAATTTAAATGGGCGTTTTTCGAAACGTGCCACTATTTTTTTTATGGTTTCTTCCCCAACATTATATGCCGGTAGTTTTGTCGGTAGTCCAACAGATTCGAAGAATTCGATGGTTTTTGCAATTGCAGTATCAATTTTTTCATCATCAGTGCCGCTGTTTATTCCCCAAATGCGTTTACCGTATTGCAGAATTTTGTCCTTTTTATTTTCCCGTTTAACATTCATCACTCCAGGCAAAACAATCGCAAGTGTCCGCGCATGATCAATTCCGTGAAAAGCAGTTAATTCATGCCCAATCATATGTGTAGCCCAGTCTTGTGGCACTCCCGTTGATATCCACCCATTTAGGGCAACAGTTGCACTCCACATATAATTGGCTGCAGCTTCATAATCCTTTTTATTGGCCAGTACTTTTGGACCCTCTTCAATCAATGTGGTCAGAATACTTTCAGCAAACCGGTCCTGAATAGGCGAATTTACCGGAAAAGTCAGATACTGTTCCATCGTATGTACAAACGCATCAACAATACCATTGGCAATCTGTTTATCGGGTAAAGTATAAACACATTGCGGATCGAGGATAGAAAACTGCGGCATTACCAAAGGCGAACCAAATGCCATTTTTTCAGTGGTTGAAACACGTGTAATCACCGAATTTCCATTCATTTCGGAACCAGTTGCCGGTAATGTTAATACAGCACCAATTGGAAGTGCACTTTCAACCGGTTTATTTTTGGCTAGAATATCCCATGGATCTCCATTTGTGTACATTGCTGCGGCTGCAATAAATTTAGTGGCATCCAAAACTGAACCTCCACCAACTGAAAGCAGAAAATCAACGTTATTCGTTTTAACAAAGTCAACTGCTTTCATGCAGGTTTCGTAATGTGGATTGGCCTCAATACCACCAAATTCAAAGAGTTCTGTTTCTTTTAGAGCTTTTTTAACCTGGTCATAAACACCATTTAGTTTAATACTCCCGCCACCGTAAGTCAGCAATACCTTTGCATTTTTCGGAAGTTCAGTTGCTACTTTTGAAATTGTATCTTTCCCGAAAATAATTTTTACCGGATTTTTGAATTCAAAATTATACATCGTTATTTGTTTAAATTTTTATAAAATTTGTGACTGTAAAAGTATTTCAAAATGACCGAAAAATCAAATGATGAAGTGAACGCCCCTGGATTTAAGCAAATAATTGCGGCATATTCTGATGAGGAAATCAAAAATGTGTTGAAAAAAAGAAGGCTTTATCAAGAGGACGCTGCTGATTTTGCCATTCAGGAGGCAATAAGGCGGGGAATTATTTTTTCTGAACAGGATTTATTTGCAAAGGAATATAAACACGTACCCGAAAAATTCTCACTTTTCCCCACAATTGAAAATGTAAAAGCCCGTGTTAAATTTAAAAGAAGTATTTCCCGATCTTTACTTATTTTAGGTGCGATACCGTTGGTTTTTGGTGGGATAGAAATATTTGAATATCAAAGTATTGAAGGTGTTATTGTTTTTATTTTTGGAGTTGTTTGGAGTTTAACTTCATATCAACTTATGCGAAGAACAATGGATAAAAAACTTGTTTATTTAATGCTTTTATTGCTGTTTTTGGCAGTTGGATATATTATCAAAATGATGGTTTCAATTCATTCGCTAACAACAATTGACGTACTGGTTACGATCATAGGAGTTGGTTTTGTATTGTATGGAATTGGGTTTTTGTCGAAATTAAAAGATTAGAAATTTAGCGGGTAAGTTTTTTTTCAAAAAGTAAGGTAAAATCATAAGCAGTATTGATATTGAAAAGAAAAGTTTATTGCTGAATAAAAACTTTCATATCCATTGTTTACCCATAAAAATGGATTATTCATCGAAATTTTAAAGTATTATTTCAATATTCAACGTAGTTTTAATGAACGAAAACCTTTAAAAAGTTTAGTCATGCGTATCAGGCTTTTATTATCAGCAGTTTTAATTTTCACCATTTCAATTGTGGTGAGTGCCCAGGAAGAAGATGGTTGGAGTTCAAAAAATTTTGAAGTAGGAGAATTTTCGGAAATTTCACTCGAAGGCGCGTTTAAAGTCTACCTAGTTCAGGGCGATCATTGTTCGGTGACTGTAAAATCTACGAATGACGATATTTTTGATGACATTAAAATAAGGAAAACCATGGATGAAGTTGAAATTAAAATGGATCAATCATTTTTCAGTTTTAGCCGAATTAGTTTGTACATTACCTTTAAAACCCTTGAAAAGTTGAGAATTGAAGGTGGAGTTAGCATGAAAACAAACGGTTATCTTGACTTGAATAATTTTTTAGTTAATATTGAGGGAGGAGCAAGTGTTGATCTGTATTTAAAAGCCAATAGTGTGAAAATTTATGGTGAAGGAGGTTTCTTGTTTGAACTGAAAGGCGTCGCTAATTCGCTTGATATAACTATAAATGGTGCTGGTAATGTTGATGCAGCTGAATTAAAAACCAAAGACGCAAGTTTTACCACTGCCGGATTTGGAACAGGTAGTGTTTATGCTACAGAAAATCTCAATGCAAAAATAGAAGGTGTGGGGAAACTTCGTTACAAAGGCGATCCGAAAGTGACTCAATATATTGATGGACTGGGTTCTGTTAAACCGTTTCAATAGAAAGTAAAGGGTAAAAGTTCGAAAGTACATAAAACGTTTCAAAATTACTTTGGAAGAAAACCGACGATGGATTCCATCTTTACGGGTAGTTTTGAAGAAGTGGAATCATAAATAGCGTCAAAAAACAGTGTCTGTTTAAATATGTCAAAAATATGTAGTCGTTTACAGACAAGTTTAAACTTTAAATTCGGAACTTTAAACTCAAAACTATTGTTATGAACGATAAACAAAACCAGTTTTACACCTCAATTTCGAAATACTATTCTGAAATATTTCCATACCAACCCATGCAATTGCAATTTGTGAAAAACAGAGTGGGGGAGCTGGCCGGAAAACAAATTCTTGATATTGGTTGCGCTACGGGGGAATTGGCTTTTCAACTTGCTAATGAAAAGACAAAAGTAACCGGCATCGATTTGAATGAGGATTTGCTGAATCAGGCAATCGGGCGCATCGGATTCCGATCCGCTGACTCCGGTATGCACGAATCTGAATTCACGCCACCCAATTTTCAAGTTGGCAATATGTTGGAGCTTGAAACCGATTTTCAGAAAAGGCAGTTTGATGTTGTTTTGTGTTTTGGGAATACTTTGGTTCATTTGCCATCTATCGGGTTGATGCGGCAAATGTTAAAAGGCGTTTTTTCAGTTTTAAAACCAGGCGGTTATTTTCTGATGCAAATACTAAATTATGATTATGTTTTAAGCGAACCTGTAACCGACCTCCCTGTAATCGATACTGAAAACATCCGTTTTATCCGAAAATATGCCATTCAGAAAAACAATCCGATCATTCATTTTAAAACACAATTGGAAGTTAAAAAAGAAGATCGCACAGTTTCCAATGAAACACCACTTTTTGCGTTGAAAAGTGATGTTTTGGTTAATATGCTGAACGATACAGGTTTTAAAGAGATCGAATTATTTTCAAATTTTAAACAAGAACCATTTGGCGGGAAACATTTGCCATTGGTGGTGAGTGCCTTAAAATAAATGGAGCGAGCGTAAAATCTTAAAATACTCTTTGCTCTCTGCTCTTCGACCTTTGTCCTAAAACAATAACCCTATTCTTCCTGAAAATTGCATTTCATGCTGAAGCAACCATTTTTTTCTTTCCAGTCCTCCGGCGTAACCAGTTAGTTTTCCGTTGGTTCCAATTATTCGGTGGCAAGGAATTATGATTGGAATTGGGTTTTTTCCGTTGGCCAAACCAACTGCGCGGGTATTGTTTTTTGAACCTGTTTTTAAAGCTATATCAAGGTAAGAAGCCGTTGCTCCGTACGGAATTTTTTTAACCTCTTCCCAAACTTTGTTTTGAAAATCAGTTCCGGTAGGTTGTAAGTTGAGTGAGAATTCTTTTCGCTCTCCTTCGAAATATTCATTTATTTGTTTTACCGATTCCATTAATATATCCGGTTGAAAAATAGTGTGTTGTCGATTGACTTTGGCAAATGAAACTGACAATAAAGAATCATTGTTGGCTGTTAATTCTAAATAACCTATTGGGGTTTCGATTGTTGTTTGATAAATGTTTTCCATAAAAAATCCGATATCAAAGATACCGGATTTTTAATTTTTACACTAGCTGTTAATCGATTATCTAAAATCTATAAATTTAATTCACTTTCTTTGGCGAGCCTGTCCCGAATATCGGGAGTTTAGGCTTTTTAATACCTTTCCCTCTTTGTATAATTCGTGTGCAGTAAATGATGAGATGTTTCACTGAGCGGGTGTTTCAGGAAATCCTTGTACAATTTCTGAACCTCCGGATTTTCGTGTGATTTTCGAAGTGTTAAAGCACCGTCTTCAGCATAAATAGCTTCAGCACGTTTTTTGCGGATTTCAGGATTGGTTGGGATAGGCTGTCCTCCACCACCAAGGCAACCGCCCGGGCAGGCCATGAATTCAATAAAATGATAATTTGCTTTACCCGATTTTACTGCTTCCATTACTGTTTTTGCATTTATTAATCCATGTGCAACAGCGCATTTCAGTTCAACTCCATCTAAAAAAGCCCATTCTTTAAGCGGGTTTTCAATTTTTATTGAAGCCTCTTTTATTCCTTCCATACCGCGAACCGGTTCAATGTTCAGGTTTTTGAATGGAACTTCTCTTCCAGTAACCAATTCATAAGCTGTTCTCAAAGCAGCTTCCATAACTCCACCGGTTGCCCCAAAAATAACACCAGCACCGGTTGAATCCCCCATTAATCTATCATATTTCGAAGGTTCCAGTTTGTTGAAATCAAGTCCGGCTTGTTTTATAAGGATCGCCAGTTCTCGTGTGGTCAAAACGTAGTCAACATCACGGTATCCACTGTCGTGCATTTCAGGTCGGTAAGCTTCAAACTTTTTGGCGGTACATGGCATTATCGAAACCGAAACAATATTTTCAGGTTCAATATTCCTTGCTTTTGCGTAATAAGTTTTTGCCAGCGCGCCAAACATTTGCTGTGGTGATTTGCAGGTTGAAAGATTGTCGAGATATTCCGGGTACATGTGTTCTATGTATTTTATCCATCCCGGCGAACAGGAAGTAGCCAATGGCAAACTTACCGTTTCGTCTTTGTCAACCAATGCTTTTTTCAAGCGGGTGAGTAACTCTGTGCCTTCTTCCATAATTGTAAGGTCAGCAGTAAAATCGGTGTCTAAAACTGCATCAAAACCAAGTCGTTTTAATGCTGCTACCATTTGTCCGGTAACCCTCGATCCTGGCTTCAAACCCAGTTCTTCTCCCAACCCCACTCGCACTGCGGGAGCAGTTTGAACCACCACGTGTTTTAATGGATTTGCAATGGCTTCCCAAACTTCTTCGATATAATTTTTTTCTACCAAAGCACCGGTGGGGCAGTGATTTACACATTGTCCGCAGTTTGTGCAAACCACTTCATTCATGTGTTTTTCGAAGAAAGTGGTAATTTTCATTTTGTCGCCTTTGTGGGCAACAGTTAAGGCATTAACACCTTGCATTTCGGCACAAGTACGCACACAACGCTGGCAACGGATACATTTGCTGTCATCTTTTATAATTGACGGCGAGTACATGTCGATTGAGTATTTCTTCAATGGTGCCAGTTCTATGAAATCCTGTGTCATTATTTTATATTCCGACGAAAGTTTTTGCAATTCACAATTTCCGTTACGGTAACATTTTGTGCAATCAGCATTATGCTCGGCAAGCAGAAGTTCGATAATGTGTTTTCGTGAATTTCGCACTTTGAGACTGTTGGTGAGAATTTCCATACCCTCATCGCATGGAGTTGCGCAGGCTGCAGATAACCGGGTTTGACCGGCTACTTCAACAACACAAACGCGACAATTTCCGGCTACACATAAATCTTTGTGGTAGCAAAGTGTTGGAATTGTAATTCCCTGTGATTCTGCTGCCTGAAGAATTGTTTTCCCTTTTTCAATTTCTACCGGAAAACCGTTTATTGTTATATTGATTTTATTTGACATATTGTTTGAATTTTTCCGGTTACTAATAGATCATTTCTTCCTGAAAATTTTCGACAATCGAAGAGAATGAATTTGCCACTGATTGTCCTAACCCGCATTTTGCAGTCAATTGCATTGTTTCGGTTAGCCGTAAAAGTTTATCGAGATAAGCGGCAGGTTTTTCACCTCGTTTCACCGCTTTTATTCCAAGCAAAAGTTGCTGGCAGCCAACCCGGCATGGCGTGCATTGTCCACAGGATTCTTCCCGGAAAAATTCAAGATAGTTATCAAGTACATTATACATTGAGCGTGAACTGTTAAAAAGCATCATCGAACCTCCCGTTGGCAACGAAATTCCAGTTAGTTTCCCCTTAAAACCGATGGCAGCATCTTTGAATTTTTTTCGTGGTACTAAAAAACCGGAAGCGCCACCAACCTGAACGGCTTTTGTGTCGCCATCTCCAAATTCATATACAAAATCCTGCAGGCTCATCCCCAATTCCAGTTCGTATATACCTGGTTTTGGTGTATCTCCTGAAACTGAAAATAATTTTGTGCCGCGTGAATATTGAACGCCCAAATCGTAAAATTTCTTGGCGCCATATTTAAATATGGTGAATGTGTGAACGAGTGTTTCAACGTTGTTGATGACTGTTGGTTTGCCGAGATAACCAGCCTGCGTTGGAAATGGAGGTTTATTTCGTGGCTCACCGCGTTTACCTTCCATTGATTCCATTAGTGCTGTTTCTTCGCCGCAAATGTAAGCACCACTGCCCATGAATATTGTAATTTTAAATTCGAACTTAATTTCATTACAATAATACTGGAATTCATCAATGGCTTTATTTAACTCAGGTACAAGGAATTTGTATTCGCCCCGCAGATAAATGAATCCCTGTTTTGCCCCGGTTATATAGCCGCAAACAGCCATTGCGGTAAGCACTTTGTAGGGTACTTTTGATAAAATCTCACGGTCTTTAAAAGTGCCTGGTTCGCCTTCATCGGCATTGCAAATAATATATTTTGCATCGGCTTTTGCTTCGGAAGCCAGTTTCCATTTTAAACCTGTTGGAAAGCCTGCGCCTCCCCGACCTTTTAACTCGGAACTAATAAGTTCATTAATTAAATCATCGGGCTTCTTTTTTAGAGTTGTCGACAATACTTTTTCCCAATCATTTTCATTATTGAAAATAAAATCGACCCTTTTTAACTGATGTGATATTGCCATGATTTTCAGTTTAATATTTGTTCATTTATCTTCATAAAACCCGTTAATATATCCCTGACTTTTTCCGGAGTCAACTCTGTAAAAACCTCATTGTTTATCATCATTGCGGGTGCTTTGTGGCACCATCCCAGACAATTGGTTTCGAGCAAAGAAAAGCGTTTGTCGGGTGTGGTTTCGCCAAGTTTTATTTTTAACATATCCTGGATAGCAAATAAAATCTGGTTTTTACCTTTCATCGCACAGGTGATGGTTTTGCATATTCTGATGATATACTGGCCAGTAGGTTTTGTTTCAATAAATGAATAAAAAGTTGCGGTTCCGTAAACTTCGGCGGCTGGAATGTCAACCTGACGTGCAATTTCAATCATCGAGTATTCCGAAAGGTATTTTTCACGTTCAACAACAGCCAGCATAATGGGTAAAAGACTTTCTCTTGTCCTTCCATGTTTTTCAGCCATGTCTTTAATTAATGATTTAATTGGATTCATATTAATTTTTTTGCGTTAAAAATAAGTTAAAGGTTATTTCGTTAATTCGTGCGCCAACTAAGGCAGGAGCGTTACTATCATTTTTACCCCGGATAATTGGGTATAAAACATTGATATATTTACAAAAGTAAACAGATGATTAATAAGATATACAATAAATGTTGCTTAACATGCCTGTTGTTCAGCATGTTTGTTGTTTGTTAAAATGAGAAATACGTTAAAGCGTTAATTGAATGAAGCTTGTGGGTGGAGGCATATTATTTACAGTTTTTCTATCCTGCTTTATAACATATTTTAGGCTAAAAAAGAGCGGATAGGTGCATGAAATTCTTTAAGGAAAAAGTATAAATGGAAGCAACCTTTTTTGTAAATTTATAGTCATTACTTATAGTCAGAAAACAATTTTAGATTTTTTAAATGAAAACAATTATTACCCTCCACATTTATTTGCTTTGTTTGCTTTTTCCTACCTATGGAAATGCACAGTTTTTACTGATAACAGGAAACGTTATTAATGAGAAAACCGGAAATGCGTTGGAGAATGTTAATATTCTTGAATCGAAATCAGGTATTGGAACGATAACCAATTTAAGTGGTTTTTTCAGCCTGATGCTTAAGCCGGGGAATGCTGAAATTGTTATTTCTCTTGCAGGTTTTCAAAATTATTCGAAGAAATTGGAAATTAAAAGCGATACAACGTTAACTATTTCGTTGGTGCCGGTTTTGAATCTCAAATCGAAACCCAGGGAAACAGAACATCAAAAAACAGCCGTTAAAATCGATAATCCAAAGAAGTAGTAATCAGGAAGTTTCGGCTATTGTTTAATAAACTACCTCACCAATAATTTTCCCCTGGCTTTTGTCGGGGAAAGGAATTTTCAACAGTTCGGAAAGAGTTGGAACAAGGTCAATAGCATCGTATCTTCCGGTTATTTGTTTCTGTCGGATATTTGCACCATAAAATACAAGTGGAATATGCGACTGATCGGTGTAATTAACTTTTTTGAATTTGTAGCCCGGTTGCCAGCCTTCTTTCAACATGAACTGGCAATCGCCTGACCGGCCTTTTACATATGTTTTATAAAGCGGTTCGAGCATGCCGTTTGCCTGAATTCCCTGTTCCAGCAAATATGCCGGCATTGCTATAAGAACACCCGCGAACTCGTTTATAAATGCCGAAATAACCTTTTGAAATTCGTTGACATCCAGTTTGTGTTTTGCAATTAATTTGTGGTTGAAATAAATTTGTTGCTCGTCAAAATATTCGATCCATTTTTCATCACCGTAGGTAATGTTTAGGTACGAGGTTAACAAGGCAATCGTACTTTCAAAATTGAAATTATCAACTGGCAAATGAAATTCTTCCTTAAGATAATCAACAGGGTATGATGCGGAAGTATTTGCAGTTAAAAAGAACATTACATTTTCCTTACCAAATTTATTTTCGCAGGAAGAAATTAGTTCAGCAATATATTTGTCGAGGTGCAGATAAGTGTCCTCCATTTCAAGGGAAGCCGGACCAAACGATACATTTTCATAGTCCATTGATGAAAAAACGGTGGTTACAAAATCGGTATGGTCATCAGTACCAATTTTTTCGTTTTCCATCAAATTAATGACAAAATCTTTAATCATTAAATTTGCTGAAGGCGTTGTTTTGAATGGGCTAAAATCTTCTGTTTCTTTAATGTACTTGCTAATTGTATGTGGGAAAGTATTGAATTTTCCGAAGTAACCTTTTTCAAGTAAATAATCGTCGCGCAAGCTTTCGGTGTAGCTGACTTCCGGTAAAAGTGGAACCCAGTTTCTGTAACTGTATTTTTCAGCGTAGTTTTCACTGTTGAACAGGCGAACCCAGTCGGGGAACATATTTACATAAAATGAACTCGAAATCATCCTGCCCGACTCCACATCAAACCAATACGCTCCATCTGCTGCATGACCAGCCGAAAATATTGCCGATTCGCGGTTCATGGCAACACTAAATACTTTCGATTTACCCATCGAATAAATTTTCAGAATATCAGTAATTGTATTTGAAAGCAATTTTTTTGGCGAAGCATTACCGGCTTTTGTATCGGCTCCAACCGTTATATAATAGCTGTCTTCGGTACATTCCGATTCTCTTTCATTGAATTTGTCGTACCAGTTTTTATTAATAATTCCATGCATTGAAGGATTTACACCTGTAAAAAGTGTTGCCGTTCCCGAAGCATAATTCTGAACGTGTTGAATCAAACGCACATTTGTACAAACTGCACCCCGGGTATATAATTTTTTAAAACCATTGTCCTCAAATTTATTCCAGTAACGTTGAATATAGTCGGGACGCATATTTTCAACCACAATACCCATTACAACTTTAGGTGATTTTGAGCTTTCTGCCGGGCTCATTTGAGTAAAACCAATCTGCGCAAATAACAACATTAAAACTATTGTCAAGCCAATTCCAACGTACTTCATACCTGTGAAAATTTTGGCTGCCAAAGTAGTAAAAGTTTGAGTGTTTAACAAAGAGTATGCGTTTAGTAACTTGTAAAACACGCGATTTCGTTTGCATCATGAATTACATTAATCCTAAATTTTACAACAGGATAAACCACAGACAATGTTGATTTTGCCAAATGTTTGTAATGGATTGAAAAATAGTAATTTAAATAATTTTAATAAAAGTTTATTTTTAGTAAAAAATAGTATATTTGGCACGTAATACAATTTGAAGAATATAAATTTATTGATGCATACCCTTCAGTATTAATAATTTTTGAATCAAAAGTGTTTACAACTTGCATTAGGACGCAACCATTATTTTTTATTTTTTTAATACGCTTTCATTCATTGCTAATGTATTTTGCAACGTAATGATTTATTATGCGAAAAATAGTTGGTCTGTAATTGATTAGTTATTAATAATTTAATTCTAAAGAATGAAACGAATATTATTGGCCGAAGACAATAGATTGATTTTGGAGACAGTTGCCCAAAGTTTATCCAGAGAAGGTTATGACATTATTAAAGCGGCAGATGGCAGGGAGTGCATGAACCATTTGGAAAACAACTGCGTGGATTTAATTATTACCGACCTTTACATGCCTCATTTGAATGGACTTGAAATAATTTCACACTTGAATAGTAATACCAAAAATATTACGCCAATAATGGTACTTTCGGCATCAGGCGCTGAAGAAAACGTTTTGAAAGCATTTGATCTTGGTGTCGATGATTTCATGGTCAAACCATTTAGCCTGATAGAGTTAAATGTAAGAGTAAAAAAACTTTTGGCATTAAAAAAACAGCACTTAAGTATTTCCTGATTTTCAATCAATTAATTCAAATAGATGAAATATGTCAAATTTTACGATCGTAAAATTGATTATTCATTTTGTGTTACTGGCATGCTATGTTAATCAGGCATCTGCATATGAAAGGACTGCAAATAAAATATTTGCAGTTCAAATTGCCGCGTCAAAAACCCCAATCAATAAAACTGAACTATCCTCGAAATATAACATTTCAGAACCTATTGAAGAAGTAAAATCGGCAGATTGGAACCGTTACTTTGTCGGTAGGTTTGAAAACAGAGAAAAGGCACTTGCTTTGGCCGAAGAATTAAATAACAATACCAAACTAAAAAACGTTTTTGTAAAGGAAATCGATGATTTTCCGATTTCTGAAAATAAATTAAATATAACTGATAC
>JBFHJA010000085.1:0-12128 GCA_041596165.1 Draconibacterium sp.
AAATTAAGACTTTAAATACAATTAAGACTAAAAAACTTTGTCCGGAACGTATTCCACTGAAAGTGGAGATGCCGACAGGCAGAAGAATAAAAAAACTAAAATAACATGAAACGCATTTTATTACTTTCAACCATCCTGATTTTATTATTCAACTTAGGATTTGCACAAAATCAGTCAAAACAAATTACCGACGAACAACGCATGGAATGGTGGACAGATGCCCGCTTTGGTATGTTTATCCACTGGGGAATTTATTCTGTTCCGGCCGGATTTTACAAAGGCGAAGCACAAACCAACTCTGCCGAGTGGATAATGAATAAGGGGAAAATCCCATTGAGCGAGTACGAGAAATTTGCCGACCTGTTTAATCCAACGCAATTCGACCCAAAAACCTTTGTTGGATTGGCAAAAGATGCCGGAATGAAATACATGGTTATCACAGCAAAACACCACGATGGTTTTGCCATGTTCGATTCCGAATGTAACCCGTTTAATATTGTTGATGCTACACCATTTAAACGCGATGTAATAAAAGAACTGGCTGATGAGTGCGCGAAGCAGGGACTTAAATTCGGGTTTTATTATTCGCAGGCACAAGACTGGAGCCACCCTGGAGGAATTGGAAATAACTGGGATAAAAAAATGCAGCGCGTGAGCACCGATGTTTACGTGCGCGAAAAGGCACTTCCCGAAGTTCGCCAACTCCTAACCGATTATGGAAAAATTGCCATTTTTTGGTGGGACACGCCGCGTGCTATGAGTAAGGAAGTTATCGATAGTTTATACCACATAACCACCGACCTTCAGCCTGAAATTATTACCAACGACCGCTTGGGCGATGAATATCCGGGCGACCATAAAACTTATGAGCGGACACTGCCAGGGCAAAAACCAGATGACAAATACTGGGAAATTTGCCAGCCAATTAGCGGCAGCTGGGGCTATCGCAGTGACGACCAAAACTTTAAATCAGTTACTGAACTAATCCGGAATCTGGCCAATGCAAGCAGCATGGGCGGGAATTACCTGTTGAATGTGAGTCCAACTTCTCTGGGAACTCTGGCTCCGCAAGCAGTTGAAAACCTAAAAGCGGTGGGCGCGTGGATGAGCAAAAACAGCGAATCGATTTACGGTACTGAAGCCAGTCCATGCGGAAAACCTGACTGGGGCTACATTACTATGAAAAACCAAAACGGGAATACAAAACTTTATCTCCATGTGTTTGATTGGCCTGCCGATGGCTTACTTCCGCTCGCTTTAAAAAACAAAGCACAAAAGGCCTATTTGCTGAACAACAACAAAAAGACTTTTAAAACGAAAACAGGCGATGAAGGATTGACTGTGACATTAACCGGAGAAGCTCCCGATGCCATCAACTCGGTTGTGGTTGTTGAATTGGCTGGTGCTCCCGATGCGATTCCGCCAAAACCATTTGGTCAAAACAAGGATGGCGTTGTGGCTTTTTTTACCGACCGTGCTGAGTTCGAAAACCTTCAGGGCTTTGGTATAAAATACAACAGTTCGAAAGATTGCGTGGGCAGTTGGACAAACGAACAGGAAAGGGTATATTGGAATTTTGTTATCGAAAAACCAGGCTTATTTAATGTTACTGCAAAGATTGCCGGAACAGCCGATTCTGAATTTACTGTTGAAATTAACGGGCAAAGCAAAACAGTGAAAATACCGTCAACAGGGAATTACGACATTTTTAAAGAACTTGTAATTGGGGATTTTGAAATAAAAGAAGCTGGTACTTATAAAATTACATTCCGTCCGGTAACTGGCAAATGGCAAGCGGTAAATTTGAAGGATGTGGTGATGACACCGGTTAGATGAAAAACAGTTCGACTACGCTCACTGTGACAGTCATGTAAAGCTCGCTATGACAGTCAGGCTGAGCGTAGTCGAAGTCTGCAAAAGGATAAACAAATTATGTTAAAATTTTATACCGTTTTTATTTTCGCTTTAGGGTTTAGTTTTTTTGTTGGCAAACAAAAACAGCCAACTGAATTTGAACAACTGAATTCCTCATCAAAATGGAATCTTCAGTTATCAGACGATTGTACAAAAAACTGGCAGGAAAACTGGTTTAAAGATGGATTGATTTCGACGGTGGAACAAAATGAAAAAGGAATGAATCTGATTGCTGGTCCCGAACACAAAAACGATGCGCACCATACCGTGCTTTGGACCAAAGAGTCCTTTAAAGGCGATATCAAAATCGAGTACAATTACACCCGCACCGACAGCCAGTTAATCAATGTAAACATCTTATATATTCAGTCGCAAGGTATTGGGACAGAAAGTTTTGATGTTGATATTTCAAAGTGGGATAAATTCAGGGAAATTCCGAAAATGAGCATTTATTACAACTACATGAATCCACTTCATATTAGTTATGCAGCGTTTCCAATGGTGAACAAAGACCCTGAAAACGATTATCTGAGAGTTAGAAAATACCCGATTTCAGAAGAGGTTACATTTGATGATATGGAAGTAGAACCCACTTATTTTAAAACGGGTTTGTTTTTACCTAATGTTACTTACAAAATTACGGTAATCAAAACTGCATCAAAACTTCATTTTAATGTGGTTGGGAATGACGAAGAAAAATTGTATTCCTGGGATTTAAAGGAAAGCCAGTCACCGAAAGAAGGACGAATCGGTCTGCGCCACATGTTCACCCGCTCGGCGAGGTACAGCGATTTTAAGGTTTGGACGAAATAATTAATTAAAATTCAATATGAAGCAAAAAATTACATTTTCAATGGTCGTTCTTTTTATTCTGATTTCCGGTGCAACACATGCCCAGGATAAAAAAGAACAAAGTATGGACAAGATGTGGGGAGAATCAACCTCCAGCATTGACGCTTTAAAAGCCGGCCGTGGAAAACTTTTCGACCAAAGCAATTTTGGGATGTTTATCCACTGGGGTTTGTTTTCGAGCCTGGGAGGTGTTTGGAAGGATACCACCTACTACGGAATCGGGGAATGGATTCAAAATAAAAACATGGCAGGAATTCCTGTTGATGAATACATGCCACTTGCAAAAAAATTCAATCCGTATGAATTTGATGCGAAGAAGATTGCACAACTTGCAAAGGATGCAGGCATGAAATACATTATCATTACCAGCAAACACCACGAGGGATTTGCGATGTTCAAATCGCAGCATCCATTTAATATTGTTGATGCAACGCCTTTTGCCCGCGATCCCATGAAAGAATTGTCTGCCGCTTGTCGTGAACTCGGACTTGGATTTGGGTTTTACTACTCGCACAATCAGGACTGGACAGCACCCGGAGGTTCCGGCGGCCCAAATAAAAATGCAGATGGAACACAGGCAACTTTTGAAGATTATTTTTACAGCAAATGCAAACCGCAGGTAAAAGAAATCTGCACAAATTATGGCGAAATCGATTTTATTTGGTTCGATACACCCGGTAGAATCCCAAAAGAATTGGTTGTTGAATTGCACGATTTGGTGCGCGAACTTCAACCCAATGCCATGCTTTGCAGCCGAATTGGTCATGGCATGGGCGATTACGCAAGCAAAGGCGACATGGAAGTTCCGCCTCGAAATATTGAAGGTCTTTGGGAAACCTGCGATACAAACAACGATTCGTGGGCTTTTGCCTGGTACGATAATAATTTTAAAAGCCCCAAAGAAATCCTTCATCGTTTAATCGCCACAGTTGCCCGCGGTGGTACTTACCTGTTTAATGTTGGTCCCGATGGTTTGGGAAAAATCCCTGTAATTGGGCAAAAATTCCTTGAGGAAACAGGGGAGTGGATTCGCAAATATCCACAGGTAGTTTATGGTGCGGGGGCTTCTCCTTGGCAACATGCTTTGCCCTGGGGAGATGTAACAACGCAGGGGAATTCATTGTTCCTTTCGGTTTTTGAGTGGCCGCAAAATGGGAAATTGTATTTGCCCGGACTTGAAAGTAAAATTGTTTCGGCAAAACTGTTGAATGGCCCCGAAATCTCTCACAAAAATGAAAATGGCTGGACTGTTTTCGAAGTGCCCTGCCAGTCTGCCGATGCACCTGTTTCGGTAATCGAAATAAAACTGGAAGTTGAAGCTCAGTTGGCCAGGGTGAATACTAATCTTGGGATTTATCCAAATATTGAAAGTGAGTTACTGGTTGAATTTGCTGAAGTTTCGGCTGCCGAAAAGAAAGAAGTTAAATGGATGGAAAAATTTGGTGAATGGAAACATGTGAACCAGGTGAGCAACTGGAGCGAAAAGGGAGAAGCAACCTGGGAAGTGGAAGTATTTGAACCGGGATATTATTATCTCGATTTACGATACAAAGGCGAAGGTAGATTGGTTTGGCGGACGGTAACCGACGAAGGTATAAAAGTACAAAACCAACAGGCTGCAACCGGAAAATACCAAAATTACCCCATGGGAATCATCGAATTTAAAACCGTTGGCTTACATACAGTAACCGTTTCTTTGATCGATGGAAATAGCAATACTGCGAGCCTTGAATCAATAAGGATATGGCCAATAAACTAATGACAAACGATGATAAAATGCGAATAATAAGAAACTTACGAATAGGAATTATCTTCCTTCTTTTTATCCCTGTATTTTTTTCATGTGGAAAAGAAGTTCAAAAACCAAATATCGTTGTTATTTTATGCGACGATTTGGGTTACGGCGACTTGTCTTCTTTTGGACATCAAATAATTCAAACGCCCAACCTCGATAAACTCGCCGCCGATGGAATAAAGTTCACAAGTTTTTATTCTGCCGCTCCGGTTTGTTCTCCTTCGCGCGCTGGTTTGCTAACAGGCAGAAGTCCAAACCGTGCCGGCATTTACGATTTTATTCCCGGCCCGAAAAAAAGTGAGGATTGCCGCGATTTGGTGCATTTGCAAAAAGATGAAATTACTATTCCCGCTATATTAAAGGAAGTTGGGTATTCAACTTGTTTGTCGGGCAAATGGCATTGCAGTTCCTATTTCAATTCTGAAAAACAACCCAAACCTGACCATTTCGGATTCGACCATTGGATGGCAACCCACAATAACGCAGCGCCAAGCCACGAAAACCCAAATAACTTTGTGCGAAACGGAGAAAACGTTGGCGAAATAAAGGGTTTTAGTTGCCAGATTGTTGTTGACGAAGCTTTAAACTGGTTGAAGAATAAAGAAACTGACAATCCATTTTATCTGCAGGTTTGTTTCCACGAACCACACGAACCAATTGCATCACCTGTAAATTTGGTGGAAGATTACATGCCGAATTCGGAAAACGATAATCAGGCTCAGTACTTTGCAAATGTTGCGAATATGGATAAAGCAGTTGGTCGTTTAGTTGATTATTTGAAAGAAAAGCATGGCGATAATACCTTAATCGTTTTTAGTTCCGATAACGGCCCTGAAACTTTAAACCGTTACTCACGCGCCAATCGTTCTTACGGTTCGCCCGGACCATTAAAAGGAATGAAACTTTGGACAACAGAAGCGGGTTTTCGTGTTCCGGGAATACTAAATTGGTTGGGAAAAGAAACTTTTAACGGAACTTCCGATGCAGTGATTTCTTCTCTGGATTTTATGCCAACCTTTGCCGAAATAGCTGGAGCTGATTTACCCAATATTACTTTGGATGGCCAATCAATTATTCCATTAATTGAAACTGGAAAACAGAAACGTACCAAACCCTTAACCTGGGCTTTTTACGATGCATTAAACGACCAAATGGTTGCTATGCGCACCGATGAATGGAAAATTATGTGCCGCTTAAAAAGTGATACTGCGTATCTGGAGAACTTTCATAATATCTATGAAGGAAATGAAAATCTTGTAAAAGAAGCCGGGCTTACCGATTTTGTTTTGTATAATATGAAAGAAGACATAGCTGAAAGTGTGGATGTCTCAGGAAAATATCCCGAAGATTTTGAAAAAATGAAAAGTATGTTGAAATCAGAATACAGTGCATTGTTGGATGGTAGTCATGTTTGGAAAAGAGAGGAATAAAAAATCATAAATGAGAATAAATTCAATCCTACATATTTTAATTGCCTTTTTATTTTGCGGAATAGCCAACGCTTGTTCGGTAAAGAAAGTCCATGAAGTATCTTCGCCTGACAAGTTTGTACAAGTATCGTTTGTCAATGAAAATGGCACTTTAAAATATCAGGTGACCTGGAAAAACCAGCTAATTGTCGACTCGTCGTTAGTTTCCATATTTCCTGATATTCCGGTTGAAATAGTTAAAACTGAAATTCATTCGTTTGATACTGTCTGGATTCCGGTTTGGGGGCAGTTTAGTACAATTCGTGATAATCATAACGAACTTGTTTTAAATCTGAAAATTGGTGATCATACAGGAAAGCTGCTTACCCGAGTTTTTAACGATGGACTTGCATTCAGATTTGAATTGGATGAATTAAGCACAGAGGACAAAATCAATTTTTATTGCGAATACAATTTTGCGGGCGATGATAAGCTGTATAGTGCTGCAGGAGAGCATGAACCAAATGGCCCGATTCGTATAAATGAGTTGGCGGGTTCCGAATCTGAAGCTCCCAGATTGCAAATACCGCTTGTTGTAGAAAAAGTAAACAATACACACCTGGCCATTTTAGAATCCGACTTGTTTGCAGCAAAAGGTTTTAGTACCATGCAGGTTCTTTTTCAAAAAGATATTGCAAAGCTTGTAACTTCAAGCACTCCAAAATTGAATGAAGGAAAAACAATTACCCCCTGGAAAGTTATCTTACTGGCTGAAACAGCGGGCGACCTGGTTACAAGTACAACACCTGTAAATTTGGCAACTCTTTGCCAGTTGGAAAATACTGATTGGATTAAACCCGGCAAAACCCTTTGGGACTGGCGCGTGCATGGATACACCGCACCCGATGGATTTACATATGGTATTAACAACGAAAGCTATATGCGTTTTATCGATTTTGCCGCGGATAAAGGAATTGAATATTTCCTTATCGATGCGGACTGGTTTAGCTCCGCAAGCAAAGGTCATTTTGAAGTATCGGACAAACTGGATTTGAAAAAGGTATTTGATTATGCAACTGAAAAAGATGTCGAAATTATTCTTTACTACGACCGGCATAAAGGTGATTTTGGCAATGATGAGTTATTCCCTTATTTTCAATCTCTTGGTTCGAAAGGAATAAAGTACGGATTTATGGGAAATGATGCCGACTTTTCACGCGATGCCATTCGTAGGAGTGCCGAAAGCGAATTACTGATTGATTTTCATGATGGACCGGTGCCGTTTACCGGTGTTTGCAGAACTTACCCCAACGCAATTACACGCGAATATTGCCATGCCCAGCAGGATTCAAGACGAGCATTCACTCCGGAAACATTTATAAAAATGGCTTTGATAAATGCGATTCAGGGACCGCTGGATATGAATAACGGTAATTTCGATATTACCGGAATAAACAGCGGTGTTCGTGAGAAAAGTCCTCGTATAAAAGGTTCGTATTTGTCGACAGTAGTTTCTGAAGCTGCCCGAACATTGATTATTTTCAGCGGCCTTGTTTGTATTCCCGATGCTCCGGAAGCGTATTTTGCAAAAGAAGATTTGTTTGAATTCATTCAAAAACAACCGGTTGGGAAATGGGATGAGAGCAGAATCATTCATTCTAAAATAGGAGAGTACATTACAACGGTCCGCCGTCACGATAAGGATTGGTTTATTGGAAGTGCAATCAGTCAAAAAGGCGGGACTTTAAATATTAAACTTGATTTTTTAGAAGAAGGCAAACTATACGATGCAACTTTTTATGAAGATACAGATGAAACAGATTGCAAAACCAATCCCGAAGCTTATCAAATCCGGAAGACTCAGGTAAAAAAGGATGATATTATTAAGGCAAAAATGGCTCCCGGTGGAGGTCATTGTATGTGGATTCGACCTGAAAAAATGAAATAAAATATAAAAATGAAACGAGCATGTAAAATAATTACACCCAGGTGGATAATTAAAATAGTGCGGGTTCCATACTATACATCTAAAAACAAACAATTTTAATTGGATGAAATTTCTATTTATAATTCTATTCAGTAACCTTTTATTTTGTGGAAACTGTTTCTCACAGTTGAGTAAACAGTCTGGTACTGTAAGTTTTACCTATTCCGAAATTACAGGGATTGGTTTCGATTCACGTCATAATCGCCGTGACAATAGCGATGTGATAAGGGTGGATAACACATATTATGTGTATTACTCAAAAATGGATAGTTCCGAAACCGCTGGATATTGGGCAACAATTTGGTTTGCAATATCCGAAAATGAAGGATTTACCTGGCAAGAAAAAGGAATGGCACTGGGACTTGGCGAAAAAGGAGCATTCGACAGTCATTCGGTTTTCACGCCCAATATTCTTGAATATGGAGGCAAATATTATTTGTATTACACGGGTGTTCAACCTACTCCCGGAAATGCGAAGGGTAATTTTGAGAATAACTCGGTAAATGATTTTACTGCCATTGGTTTGGCTGTTTCCGATAAACCCGATGGTCCTTTTACCAGGGTTGAAAATAATCCGGTTTTAACAATTTCTGATGTTCCAGATGATTTTGATAGCTACAGAATTGATGATGCGGGTTTGCTCAAAAGAGACAATAAAATATACCTGTATTACAAGGGAAGGTCAATTGTTCATGGTGAAAAAGGGCCGTGTCTCACAAAAATGGGAGTCGCTATTGCGGATACTCCAATCGGGCCTTTTATAAAGCATCCAACGCCAATTTTAGATAAAAGTCATGAAGTGCTGATTTGGAAATCAGGAGATGGGATTGCATCGCTGGCTTCCTTCAGTTCTTCCATAAATTATGCTCCCGATGGACTAAATTTTTCACCCATTTATCCTAACCTTGATAATATTCCGAAAGCGCCCGGATTGTATCGTCCGGAATTAAATGAAGAGACCGAAAAGGACAAAATTCCGGGCTGGGGAATTGCGTTGAAGAACAAAAACAAACGCGTTTATTTGGTGCGGTTTGAAATGAAACAACAATAGTTTTTTGAAACGTTTAATATGATTTTGAACAAGACCTACATAGGATTTTTATTGATATTTACCTTCATTGTAATTACACCAACCGGTTTATTGGCGAACAGGCAAATAAAAAGCAAACCCAGCTTTTTTTTTAAATTGGACGACGAATTGGGCTGTTCCGACGTGTCTTGCATGCAGCAAAAACCAAAGTTACTAACTCCAAATATTGATATTCTGGCTAAAAATATTGATGCTACTTTGCCAAATAAACAATATAAATTAAACAAAAATGGTTAGAAAGTACCTATTCATAATTTTATTTCTTGCTAATATTCAGGCACTTTTTGCCAAAGATATTTTTGTTTCTCCGGTGGGAAACGATAAGAATGCCGGAACCAAAGAAGCTCCTTTTGTTACTTTTGCAAGAGCAGTGAAGGAAACTGCAAAATTTGCAGGAAAAGAAGCTGTAACCATTTGGTTTAATGAAGGAACTTATTACCTCGGCGAAACAATTCTATTTGAAAGTGAATTTTCTGGTACTCCGGAAAAACCGGTTATTTTTTCGGCCTTGCCGGGCACAAAAGTTACGGTAAAAGGTTCGCAACTTTTGCAACAGTTAAACTGGGAAGAATATAAAGATGGAATTTATGTTACAAAAGTCCCGGCCGGACTAAACTTCGACCAGCTTTTTATAAATGGCGAACAACAAATCAGGGCGCGTTTTCCCAATAGCGATTTTCAAAATCCCATTCGCGGAGGCAAAGGATATTTACAGGTTACGGATGGTACAAACCGCCGTTACGATGAATGGTTTTCCTACAATCCTGAAACTTTCACCAATAAATATTGGAAAAATCCTGAAACCGGAATTGTACACGCTTTTCAAAGTCACAACTGGGGAAATATGCAATACAGGATAAAGGAAATCAGAAGTACAGAAAACAAAGTAATTCTTGGCGAAGGTGGCTGGCAATTGCAACGTGCCTATGGTGTTGGCGGAAAAGGAAATGGCGCTTCGTGGTATTTTATCGATAATATTTTTGAAGAACTGGATACGCCGGGTGAATGGTTTCTTGACAAAGAATCGAATCAACTTTACTATTACCCAAACAAAGGCGAAAAACTAAGCGAAGTTACTGTTGAAGTTCCTGTTGTAAAAGATTTGATTCAGCTAAAAGGAACAAATGAAAATCCTGTGAAAAACATTCATTTTAAAGGATTTAATTTTACACAATCTGCCTACACTTTTATGGAATCTTACGAGCCGGTTGCCCGCGGTGATTGGGCGATTCATCGGGGTGGAGCAATCTTTATGGAAGGTGCGGAAGATTGCAGTATTGAAGATTGCAGCTTTAAATACCTCGGTGGAAACGGAGTTTTTATGAGCGCCTACAACCGGAATAATGAGGTAAAAAATTGCGTGTTTGAGCATCTTGGCGAAAGTGCAGTTTGTTTTGTTGGTTTGCCCTCGGCAGTGCGTTGGTATGCCACCTGGGACGATAAGGAAATTCTGGGCAAAGACTGGAATGAAATGCGCAAAGGCATGGATTTGGAGCCCGGTCCAAAATCACCCGATTATCCTGAAAACTGTGTGGTGGAAAATTGTATTATGCACGATTTTGGCGATATCGGGAAACAAGTTGCCGGTGTTTATATTTCAATGAGTCATAAAATTAGAGTATCCCACAATACAATTTACAACTGCCCGCGGGCTGGAATTTGTATCAACGACGGAACCTGGGGCGGGCACATTATCGAAAACTGCGACATTTGGGAAACAGTTCGCGAAACGGGCGAGCACGGTCCGTTTAACTCCTGGGGGCGCGAAAGGCAGTGGCTCGGAGCAAGCGGCGCCGACAAAGATTTTTACAAGGAACTAACGAAGTTAGATGCCATCGATATTGTGACAGTTCGGAACAACAGAATTGCCAATTACCGCAAATCAATAAGCGCCGGAAACTGGACAATTGACCTGGATGATGGGTCAAGTTATTTCGAAATTTACAATAACCTGAACTTAGGTTCTACAATAAAATTACGGGATGGAATGGCGCGCAAAGTGTATAACAACATTACCGTCAGTGCTGTTCCATTGGGTTGGCATGTTTGGCCCCGCGAATCTGAAGATGAAATTTTTCAGAATATTTTTGTGATTTCGGGGGCTGTTCCCGGAAATGATGAACCGACAAACCGTTTTATTCGCGACGTTGGTTTACCCAAAGAAACACCATGGAGTACAAATCACAATAAAAACCTGTTTTGGAATATCAATTTCCCCGAAAATCCAAATATCCTCGAGAATGTTTCAATGGAAGCCTGGCAAAAGCAAGGCTACGATTTGAACTCAGTTATTGCCGACCCTTTATTTGTAGACCCCAAAAATGGAAACTACCAGATCCAGGAAAATTCACCTGCCATAAAACTGGGTTTTAAAAATTTTTCGATGGATGATTTCGGGCATCAAATGACACGTATTATTCCTTTTGGTGGTGAGTTTTCTGATGAAATTTCAGTGAGTTTAAACCCTGATGCACGAATGAAAAATGATGGAACGCTGCGATACACAATCGACGGTTCAGAACCAACCATTCATTCTCCAATTTATTCTGCACCAATTCAAATTCAGCAAACAACTTTATTAAAGTGTAGCTGTTTCGATGCACTGGGAAATCAAATTGGGTTTACAAACTCAGCTCAATTTAAAAAGGTTGAAGAAGTGGTTTACCCAGGTTGGTTGGAAACCTTGCTGGCTGGCAAATATGAAGGTGATATTAATGAAGAAACAAAGGTTTTAACCGCAGAAATTAATGGAGCAACAATGGTAAATATTGCCGACGACCCCGATTTAATTGATGCTTCGGGAGGTTATAATTTTGGTTGCTACATAAAATCAATTGACCAAACAAAGGGTAAAATCTGGTTGGATGCAGGACTTACAAGTGCCTGGATAATTCAGGGTTTGAACGATGACAAAATTCAGAATATAAACGAACTGAAATTGCACATGAAAAAGAACAGCGGAAAAACTGTAACAATTGTTGCAGTTCGAAATTATACAGAGAAAAAATTTAAAGTAAAACTTCAGTAAAAAAGAATGGAATTTGGCAATTGGTTGATATTATGCGACAATAAGAATCCGTA
>JBFHJA010000086.1:0-11954 GCA_041596165.1 Draconibacterium sp.
GTCGATTGTTTCGGTAGATAAAAAGGAAAGAAATTCTCCTCCCCCAATCATGTCGGGGCAGGCAAAGCTATAACCCATAATACCCTGCACTAAAATATCCGTCACTAATTTATTTAAGTCCTCCCAGTTATGAAGTTTATCCCTTAAACGATTTACAAGAGGTTGCCCTGCCATTTTATACATTGCCCTGAATTCATTCAAAGGAAAATCAAGACCAACCCTGGCATATAATTCACAATGTTGCTGCGGACTTACCTTTTCTCCGTTGGAATAACATTCGTTATAGAATCCAAAATCACCGGCATCAAGCTTGAAACCATCAATGCCATATGTATCCACCAGATGATTTAGTTGATCTTTAAACCATTGGTCCGTTTGTTCTTTTGAAAGATCAAGGATTCCACTGTAACCATTCCACCATTCCACGATAGCCGGATTTCCAGCTTCATCCTCCAGAAGCATATCTTCATCTTTGAGCTTACGGAACACGTCACAATCAGGACTAACAGTGGGGCAAACCCACAGCATCACCTTAAATCCCATTTTATGAAGGGAGTCGATCATCATTTTTGGATTAGAAAAACGGCCTTCATGAAAATTCCATTTCCCATAGTCTTCCTGCCAGTTATCGTCAATCATCAAAACTCCCGGAGGAAAACCGTTGGAAATAATCTGACGTGCATAGTCCAGAATATCCTCCTGGTTTTGGTCGTACATTAGTTCAATCCAGGTATTATACTGAGGTTCTGAGAATAACAGAAGGTCGGGCAATTTCCCGGATGGTGGAAAATAATTTTCTGAAGCGAATTTGAATGCATCTTTCAATGTTTCTCCTGCCTTGTGATAAATCAACGAAGAATCAGGAGACAACACTTTTAACACGTCATTGTCCAATGAAATATCAAAAACATTCTCTGACCAAATAACATGCCCCTCATTCGAGAGAAGCATAGGTTGTAACTGGTTGCCATAATTATCATTCAGATTTGCTTTATAGCCGTTTTGTAACGGCATCAATTCACCATGGCTAATAACGCCCGACCACCAAACCATGTTTTCTTCAACCGGGATAGTAAGTTGATGCTGCATTTTTTGTTGGGCAAAACCAATCAAGGTAATTGTAAGTAGAAATACCTGCAAGCATGTAACATAAAGTAATTTGTGCATGTCCTTATTCTTTTATTTCGTAATTGATATTATTATATTTTGATAAAAAGTTTCCGTTTATACATCCAGTAGCAAATGTACCATAGTCCAAAAGCTACAAACGAGGAAGTAATGATATTTGTACTAAGTTCTCCTGTCCATCCAAACAATGCCGATGAAAATGGTCTTATAATTTGATTCAGAAAATCAGCACCACCAACATGTGCAAACAGATAAATAAACAAGGGATTCATACCAACCACTGCAAAAAATTGTACTCCATTTTGAACTTTCATAATGTCAATTAACCAATAGGAAGCTGCAAGTGCAAGTATAGCCCAACCGCCGCTGGCAAATACAAATGATGTGGTCGCAATTCTTTTAATAATTGGGGTAATTGGGTTTAGTCCATAGCCAATAATTAATCCGGCAACACCTGCAATTACCAAATAAAGAAGTTTCTGTTTGTTGGTCTTCTTACTCATAAGAAGCTGACCGGCTAATACTCCCCAAATTGTATGAGCAGAAGTTGGAATTGCATTAAACGAAACCCAATGTCCAGATGCCAATTCCCCAGAAATCAGCATATCTACCCATGATCCAAAATTATGGTCGGCAACAAATGGTTGATTAAATCCCTCTACCCAAAAAACTCTGTATATAAGCTCTGTAAGTGCCAATATTGCAACAGATACGGAAATTTGAGTTAATGCTGATTTACGCATTAACAGGAAGGCAATAATAATCGTAACAGAAAGTTGCGCCAATACATTCTGAAAACGAAACGCAATTCCATCAGGGATACAATATAATCCCCATCCTAATAAAAGAAGTATCAAGGAGCGGACTAATATATGTTTCAATATTGAGCTATAACTTTCTCCCTTGCCTATTCTTTTTGAGAATGACAATGGCATTGCCACCCCAACGATAAACATAAAAAATGGCTGTATTAAATCCCAAAACCTTAGCCCATGCCAGGGATGGTGTTGTAACTGTTCGCCAATACTATAAATAAGTGTGCCTTTAAGTTGTGGAGAGGTAAGGTGTTCAAACAGAAAAGTAAATTCTACGATTAATAGAAACATTGTAAATCCCCGAAAAAAATCAAGGGAAAGTAGTCTGGATTGTGTTACGTTTTTTTGTGTATTCATAATTTTAAAAAATTGTATAAGATATTGATTTGGACTAAATGAGATAATACTCTGAATTGTAACATTTTCAGGCGGATGAAGCGTTTCCAATGTGTTGGCAAGATCTGTTTTTTTTGAGTGTAAAGTTCTGCTTTGTTGAACAAGCGAAAACAGGGGCGACAGTAAATAAAAACACTAATTTCTTCATCAGTTTAATACTCTCTGTCAGAAAATTATTTCTCTATAAAAATAGGAGAGGAAATGGCTTCATTTCCATCCTGCTGAGTTACTTTTACATAATAATAATCGCCGGACGAAGTATCGATACTACCGGTAATACTCACGTCTGTATCAATTACGTTCCATTCATTGATTCGTATTCCGTTTTTATAAATCTGCACAATTGTGAAAATCTCATTTTCGGTATCCAAGGCAGTAACGCTAAAATCGTAGGTTCCGCTTTTTATAGTAGCGCCCATTTCATGATCTCCCATTTTAAAAGAGAGTGCCAGAGTTTTATCCAATGTCGAGTAAAAACGGCGGACTTGTAATGCTTCGTATAATGCTTCACGGGTTAAGGTATCTGCCAGAATAGCCAGGCGCTTTTGGGTGTAATTTCCATGGTCGCCCCGATGATTATCCTCGGAACCTGTAGCTCCCACTTTCCATCCCCTTAAATTAGCTTCGTCATAATAGGACATTCCTCCGTCATTCGGGAAATAACCATCGTTGTAATAATACCTGCTAAATTCATTTCGTCCATTCCACAGTTCAATTCCCACAAAACGATCAGTAGGTTCATCCATAAAATGGTTAAACTCGGTGTGCATCACATCCTCTCTGCCAGGATGATTAAAAAATGCCACACAATCATTAACTCTTATCCAATCTAAAAATCCAGTGAATTCATCCTCTGGTGCCTTCATACAGGTGCAGTACTCTTCACTGTTTATAACTGTAACATGCATGTATTCGTGCGACCATTCAAATCCTCTAAATGTAGTAAACTCACCATCCTTGTTAAATTCATCGGCTGCAATTTTCATTGCATCCCATTCCGAAGGCTCTATCCATCTATCATGGTCGGCCAAACTGAAAAAATCCATATCACTATAACGATAGGCATAATAATAAGCCTCGTGAGCTGTACCTAAACCATCAGAGACAGCAGAGTGATTATGTAAAGTCCCAAAATAAACATCATACCCGCCTATGGTTTGACGTTTGATGTGATTATACTCCCTCCTTTGGGCAGAACTTTCTAAAATACCTGCGACAAAAAACAGGATTATTATTATTCTATTGCATTTCATGCTATTATTCTTTTTGTTAAAATTTTAAAGTCTAACTGGTTTTACATCCACATTTCTCCCGATTACAGTAGCGGGCAAGTGGAATAAAAATTAGTTATGATGCTCGTTTCATCGTCTTTATATTTCGATAATTCGGTCATCAACAAATTAGGAAACCGCTTTTTTTAATAGAATCGATTCGTTGCCTATTTCCCAAAGGGTAGCAATCTATCTAATCCTATAATTTTTCCAGTTGGAAAAAGGAATAATACCAACAATGAGAATAACTCAATCAGGTTTTTATTTACAATGAGGTAACTTCCTTCCGCAGCGGCACTGGCATCAATACCAATAAATGGTGGATTACTAATGTAATACATAAACAATAACGCCATTCCACCAATACTTGCCCAACGACTTAGCAACCCTGCAATGAGACTTAACCCAATAAGGACAAGTCCCCATTGGTTGCAGATATTTATTACGTCGAGGGTTCCTGAATTTGGCGCCATACTTTTAAACAGATTGGCGAAAGGACCTTGTGAGGCGTTTAAAAAAGGTGCTGCCGACCAATGTGGGTTAACAACTTTTACTATTCCTTCATAAAGAAAATGCCACCCAATTAATACCCTAAGAATTACCAGTGCAGCTACCTGCCAATTTGTATATTCGATATGCTGTTTTTGCTTTTTCATTTTTATTCTGATTTATTAAAACCTAACCGATTATTGCTTTTTCATTCACCTTATCCCAGGTAACCAGTTTCTTGTGGTCATAAGCCAAATTTGCCAGATTGAATGTCACGGCTTCTTCAAAACCGGCATCAACATCGCAACTTGTTTTTCCATGTCCGCGAATGGCATCAACCCACTCTTTAAGGTGAAGTAATGTTGCATCAATTGTTTTACCATCAATCGTTGTTGGTCCGTATCCACCTTTCATATAAACTTTTGAAGTGGCAGAAGTAACGCCATCTACTTCTTCTTTAGGTGCGTAGTAATATAGCGGGTCCGAAGAATCTAACATAATATCTTTGTACCGCTCGGCATGATTGTCTTTATACATTAGAATAGCCCTGTCGACATCAACTGTACCCGCAGAACCTAGAATTCGTGAAGGCCGGTATGCATCATTTTTTAAGTTTCCGTCATAGGTCATGGTTAAACCTCTTTCCGGATAATTGAAAACCGCATTAAACACATCAGGCATGTCGCCGTGATGCTTGTAATAATACTGGCCTCCCAACGCAACAACTGTTTCAGGAATACCAAGTTTTAATACCTGGTTCATACAGTCGTACTGATGAGACAAATCATTACCAGTCATACTTGTACCGTAATCGCTGTAGCGTTGCCAGCTAAAATACCTTTTGCGGTCGAATTCATGCCACGGTGCATTACCAAGAAATTCTTTCCAGTTGATATTGTCTTTGTTTCCCAGTTTGTGGTGAAAAGAATCATCCCTTATCCAGGCTCCAAATTCGGTATTTCGGTTTGTATAAACCTGAACCATACTTACATCGCCAAAAACACCTTTTTCGTACAACTCATTTGCAATTTTAAAGCTCATTTGCTGGCGATTTTCATGCCCTAACTGAAATATTACTCCTGTATCTTTTATGACGTTTCGTAATTCAACAGCTTCTTCAATGCTATGCGTCATCGGTTTTTCAAGGTAAATATGTTTTCCTGCCTTTGCTGCCTCAATTGCAATCTGTGCATGCGTATGATCTGCTGTAGCAATTATAATTGCATCAATATCATCAGATGCAATCATTTCCCTGTAACTGGAAAATACTTTGGCTGGTTTTGGGTCACGATTCTTTCCAAAACCTCTTAAATCAGTTGAAGAAATTTCAACCCCACGTCTGGCATGCACTTCAAAAGTATCGCACACCGCAGCAAACTCAACATTCAGATCTTCCTGGTCCAGGAACTTCTGCATCCCTTTATCTGCTTTTCCGTTTACTGAGCTTTCCTCAACATATTCAGGGTGAACGTATCCAAGGGATTTTAGTAACTGCTCACCGCGCCAGCCATTGCCAACAACACCAAATCTTATGCGATTACCGCTGTTTCCGGTTGGAGGCAACAATTTTTCTTCCGAAGCTTCAATCTTATCAATTTTTAGCCTTTCAAAGTAGTTTTGTGCTTCGGCGTGCTCTGTTTTTGCAATATTGGCTTTATAGGCATATCCAAAATATCCAAGAACAGGCAAAGTTGCCAACGCCTTTAAGGTATCACGGCGAGTTATTTTAGTTGATTTTTTATCTTCCATATCTTATGTTTTATTCGTTTCTGAGCATATTATTTCTGAGGTATTGAAGGTCATGTTTCAGGTACTTGTATATTTCTTCAGCAGGCATTGTTGGGTTTGTTTTTCCCAATTCAGCTCCACCCAAATCATATTCAGCATGTATGGTAATGGGTTTAGTTGCCAGCAAAACACTGGCCTCATCTGCATACTTTTTAAAATCCACCATTCCTTCACCTAATGGGAACCAGGTTGCCTCCCATCTTTTTTCTCCTTTCTCCCACAGAAAATCTTTTATGGCTAAACTATTGATCCACGGTTCGATTATTTTTAGCGCCAATGCCCAGGAGTAGCCGCCTTCAACAGTTGAATGTGCCACATCATACTGTACACCAACATATTCAGGATTAAAATCTTTTAATATGTAATGCAAATCCCAAACAGCACCTCCCATAAATCCCCACGGACCTGAGTGGTTTTGATACCCGCCTTTAATGTTATATTTCCTGTTTATTTTTTCAAGCTGTTCCAGCTTCAGTTTAAAATTATCAAGGTTCTGGAAGACGGGTATTTTATTATCATAGCCATAACTACCCATGCGATAATACTTTATCCCCAAATCTGCGGCTGTTCCCAGGATTTGTTCGGTGAATTGATCACTGGCATCATTTATTCCTGTAACAATCATCGGAGCATCAACACCTGCTTTTCGCAAAGCCTTTACTGCTTTTGGCAAATCAATTTTTACATTTTCGGGTATAACATGTCCACCTTTTCTTACTGTTAAATCAGCTCCATCAAATCCCAACTTTGCGATTGTTTTACCTAACTCTTCGTAATTCAGAAATTGAAGACATTTAGAGAATACACAAACCTTGTTAGTATTGGTCGATGAAATTAGTTTTGCTGCTAATTCCGGAACAATCCCTATCCCTGCCGTTGAAACTGAAGTTGCTTTTATAAAATCCCTTCTGGTAAAATTCATTGTGAATATTTAAGGTTGACAAGGTTGCCGGCTTCACCCGGCTTTCTTATGTCAACAGTATTAGATAGTTAAAACTTAATCATTTTTTATCTCCTTAAAATAGATATCGAAAACATTACACAACTGACGGCCAAGAAGTTCCCAATCTTCTGACAGTGGCATTTTATCCAGACTTTTAATCCAATGCGCATTAAGTTCGTATACTAAGGCATCGATATTATACCTGGACATTAGTCCTTCTTCAAATGATGTTGATCCAAAATATGAAGTATGTTCGCTGAACCATGAATGTTTGCGGAGTAAATCTTCCAATACATTCATATTTTCCACATATCCTTTCTTCTCTTTCCCGGCTGACGAAAAAAACAACGGTCCATTTGAATCATTATGGAAATCAATGGCCAGATCAGGTTTTAGTCCCTTTGCAATCATCCCTTCCAGCCATTTTTCCATTGCCGCGTTTTCAGGCGATAAAACGGGATCGGCAGGTGCTGTAAGATTTCGGTTTAGGTCCATGCCATTTAGGTTAAACCTCGAAACTCCCCTTGCCACACCATCCATATTTGCCATGGGTAAAATGTAAACCGTGTAATTGCTTAAATACGCTTTTGATTCTTCCGAATTATCGAGCAATTTATGAATGATGCCATTGACCACCCAGTTGCCACCCGGCTCCCATGAATGCGCCCTGGCACGGATAAAAATTTGGTGTGGTGAAGTATCCTTACCAACCTGAATGATCTGCAATTCTCTTCCTTCAACAGTATTTCCAATTGGGGTAATTTTAACCAGATTATTATCTTTTATATCCGATACCAAATTTTGAAGATCGCTAACCCGATAAGGTTCCACCCGGGCGATATAAAGAGAATCAGACTCCATGTGGATTTTAACTGTCATCCGTTCGTCTTCAATCCATTTAACGGGTACGTGTTGCCAGTTTCTGTCATCCGGCGAAGTAATGCAATCTATAATCCAGGTCTTGAAAGGCATTTGTTTTCCATTGTAAATCTCACTGAAATTATGAAACACCAGTGTGAGATCTGTTCCCTTTTTAGCTTCGAGCAAAAAATGCCAGTGATCATAAGCCCGGTTCAGCGAATTCCGCTCGTAGTCATAGGCTAAATAGATATTTACAGTACTATCGTTAGCCAACTCCCAATTCAGGGTTGAACCGTTTTCGATAAAGCTGTTGATATAGATTAATCCTGATTTTACTTGTTGTTTTTCTGACTTCTTTTCGTTGCTGCATAAAGCAAGGTTTGAAAAAGAAACACAAAACAGAATCAGGATCGTGATTCTTAAATGTGGAATTAATAAATTCAATTTTCGGATATTTTTAAGCATCTTAACAAGTTATTTGGTTTATTCGAATACTCCTGATTACCTTTATTTTGATCCCGTTTTTTTGATTGTTAACCCTCTCTAAGTTTCTTTTGCATATCAGTAGCACTTTTTATGTGCTCTTCATGCGTTTTAAGTTCGAACTCTTTAAGAATATCTGCAATTTTTACATCGGGCGAAAGGCTTTCGATAATCGACCACTCTTCTTCATCGAAATTGGTAATCTTTACTTTTCTTCCATATTTAGCATGAATGTCTTTGAATTTATAGATATATGGCCATGTATGAAGGAAAGCTTTCTCCAGATTTAAAGGGCCTATAGCCCAATACTTGTCCCACAATCCGGTTTTCGCGATTTCATCGCCGGATACATCAATAATTTTAGCCGCACCATTAAGCGTACTTGACACAACACAATATTTGTTTTGCCAGGCTCTTGTATTTACAGCTTTACCTCCCGAGTATGCTGAACTGAAAAAAACTATCTCAGCGCCCTTCTCCCTCAATTTCTCCCAACCATCATTCCATTCAAGGTCGAAACAGATTTGTACTCCAATTATGCCAAAATCGGTTTTAAATACCGGTGGATCAAGCGGGCCGGGAGAAATTCCTTTACCCATTTCGCCTTCGGTTGTATGAATTTTCCTGTATTCACCCAATACTTTGCCTTCTCTGTCGATAACCACGGCGGCATTGTAATATTTGCCATCCTCAACCGTGTACAGCGGGCAAATTATGTAGGTATTATATTTTTTTGCAAAGTCCGCAAAACGGCTGGTAATTTTCCCCAAAGGTTTTTCGGCAACATCTTGTATCGAAATCTTTTCTGATATATGAAAAAACGGAAAAATCTCAGGAAGGCATATTATATCTGGTTTGTAGTTTACAATATCTTCCATGTGTGCTAACACTTCCGAAATTATTCCCTCATAATTAACTGCTTCTATCCGGGTTAATGTAAGCGTTGCAACCCAAACTTCCCGTGGCAACTTCTCCACTTCAAGCTCTCCATTTAATGTACTTGCAGTTGACAATGTGGATGAAGTTAATGAAACTCCCGCTCCAAGACCAAGTGCTGAGTTCCTGATAAATTTACGCCGTTCCATATTTTTATTTTTGAAGTTATTTAAAGTGTAAAATTTCTTGTAAATCAAGTTTTTGAAGATACAACAAACCAGTTAGTAACTTTCGATTGCTCCGATATCAGGAGCGTTTCCTTTATAAATTAAACTTACCGGAGCTTTGTCTTTCCATTGTATTTTTTTACTGAGAATCAAGTTTCTGGTATCGTAATCAACGCTTATTACTTGAGCTTCCTCAGCTCCAACACGGATCATATCCCCTTCAACAATATTAAATCCATCGCTAAAGAAATAAGGATCCTCTACTTTTAAAACATTATCCTGACCTTTACCAATTACATGTGTCAGAAATCTCCCCGCATCTACACAGGGACTACCTTTTGTTAATTCATATTCGCTTCGGTCAATATTTTTCAGATTGGGTTGGTCGGCTATAAACCGTGGATTTCCCTGAATATTGTTCCCACTATATTCGGGATAAGCTTGTTCAAAGGCATCCAGAGTAAATCCTTTGTCATCTTTTCCCATCAAAAACACATCTTCATCCTTTTCACTTTGTGCTGTGATATTATTATTGTAGAAACGGGTTTCTGAAGGATTGGCCGGGTCGCGAAAAGCAATTTGGACACTTGGTATATCCCGTTTTGTATGGGCATCTTTGAATATCCTGTTTGCATAGAATATGTTGTTCAAAAAAACATTGTCATAAAACTCAGAATCTGAATTGTGTGAGAGTTTAACTCCCGGACCACTTCCGTAACGGCCTCTCTCTCCATTGGAATAAACCGTGTTATTATAAATACGGTTAGTAAAATTGAATACAGCTTCGGGTGAGTCATCGCCACCACCAATCTTGCCATATCCGCAAATATCCATGCCACCTTCGCATCCGGCAAATATGTTGTTTCGCATAATGCACTTTACCCCGGCAAATTGAGTTCCCCAGCTTGCCGGAGGTTTTTTGCCATTATAAAGTCCTTCTCTTTGTGAATTCGGTCCGAACAGATTGTTTTCAATAAGTATGTGTTCGCTCTTTCTGTATGGGGCAGTCCACTCTCTGTCGCGAGTTGCAAATATTTCGAGAAGCTTTTGAATCGGGTTGATCAAAATATTGTTTCGAATGGCTGAATTATGAACACCCATGAAAACCAGACAGGTGTGAGATGCGGTGTTAAAGGTATTGCCCTCAATTAAATGATAACTGCCTCCTTGAATTGAGAGCAGATCGGTTCCATTCTTCAAGGTGTTATTTTTGAAAGTAAAATAATCGCCCATAGTTTTTAACCGGCAGGATTCCCACATTGTACTGTTTTCGAAATCACAGTTTTCAATGGTAATATGTGAAGATGATTTAATTGACATGAATTGAGGACAGTCCAGGAACTTTAATCCTTTTATTACAATGTAGTCCTTCAGTTCAATCCATATAGCAGGGGCGAGTGAATCTCCGGTAAATTCAACTACTTCACTTCCAAAATTTTTAAAAGTGATGTAATTATTTTCTTTACCTGAGTTTTGTGGAATAAGCTTTTCGTTAAATAAACCTTCCCTAATCAATACCTGAGTTCCTGCGATTGCAGCATTTGCTGCCGATTGCAAAGTTTTATATGCATCGCCATCGGAACCACTGCAGTCGCGGTTCGAAATTGAATAATTTCCTGTGCAATTAACTGATAGTTGCGGGTCGACATAAATTAACTGTGCGTACGACTGGAAAATGCAGAAAAGTGAAAAAAATATAATCAGCAGCAATTGGTTTTTCATTGGTTGAATAATGAATGATTCAGACAAAGAAATAAGAATTCGCATCGGATTCCAGCCCATGTATTAAAAGTCAAACCTCGTTAGCTTAAATCCCGGAAAGAAATAATCAGTTGATGTAAAGAACACAGATTGTTAACTACCAAAACAAATTTAACCTCCTTAAAATAGTTATACCTGAATCAGATTCCCCTGTATCATTTCAACAGGGGAATCGATTCAAACATTTAACTAAACTAAACTAACTATGATAAAATCTCAGATTTGTTATAATCCATTATTTCAAAAACGTAAAACAATCTGATACAGTAGCTATTAATATTAATACCCTGGATTTTGAGGTTGCAGTTTAGGATGGATATCTATTTCAGATTGAGGAATAGGAAGCAGGTAGTGTTTGGTTTTATCAAAATTTGGTTGAACTTCCAACCCGTTGGCCCCAAACACCTCATCACCCATATCTCGTCGAACAATATCATACCATCTTTTAAACTCAAAAGCTAATTCGAGCCTTCTTTCTTCCAGAACCAAAGTTCTGAAATCATCCTTGCCGATTCCTGCTGAAACATCGGCAGGTGAATCGCTTGGACCGTAAGACCCATAACCGGCACCACCCCAGTTCACAACACCACCAGCACGTGCACGGGTTCGTAACTGGTTTACATACCCGACAGCTTCTGCAGTTTTTCCAACTTCATTACCTGCTTCTGCCGCAATTAATAATACTTCAGCATATCTATAACAGATATAGTTCATATCTGATCTCCAGCCTGCGGTACTACATTTAACTTCACCTGAAAAGCGTTCAAGTTTTGCAGCATGAGGCCTCTTTATGTTAAACTCGGTATATGGCCGCACTATACCTGTGCCATCGCGCATTATAATAGAATCGGTAAGGCTAACCCTTTTCCTATAATCTTTAGAGTCCCATGTTTCGTAAACCTTGAGGCTTGGAACA
>JBFHJA010000087.1:0-11913 GCA_041596165.1 Draconibacterium sp.
CAAAAATGAATGATAATTCTAACAAACTGGCCGTTTTATGGACAAGCAGTGACCCTGATCTGGCAGAAAAGATGGCTTTTATGTACACATACAATGCGAAAAAGCAAGGTTGGTTCGACGAAGTGGTATTGATTATATGGGGACCATCTGCAAAACTTCTTTCAGAAAATAAAATGCTCCAGGAGTATGTAAAGAAGATGCAGGATGTGGGAATAAAAGTTGAAGCCTGCATGTCTTGCGCCCGCATGTACGAAGTAGATGGAAAACTCCAGGAACTGGGAATTGATGTAAAAGGAATGGGAGTTCCCTTGACAAACTATCTTAAAGAAGGCTGGAAAACATTAAGCCTTTGAAAAATTCGAACTTTAATTATCTGTATTAGAATTGATTAATCTATTTGTTAATCTAAAAATCATTGTATTCAATTCAAGATAAACTTGAATGGATAGAAACGTTTATTAATTTCAAAAAAAAAAGCACCTGTAATTAACAGATGCTTTTTATTATTGTTTCAGAATAATTAATACTCGTCTTCATTAAAAAAGAAATCGTC
This sequence comes from Draconibacterium sp., assembly GCA_041596165.1. Classification (GTDB taxonomy): domain Bacteria; phylum Bacteroidota; class Bacteroidia; order Bacteroidales; family Prolixibacteraceae; genus Draconibacterium. The sequence continues at coordinate 554 of JBFHJA010000087.1, forward strand.
CTTGCTTGGATAATCGGGCCAAATGTCTTCTATGCTTTCATACATTTCGCCTTCGTCTTCCAAATCCTGAAGGTTTTCGATAACTTCCAACGGCGCACCTGAACGAATTGCAAAGTCAATTAACTCGTCTTTTGTTGCTGGCCAGGGTGCATCTTCTAATTTCGATGCCAATTCAAGTGTCCAATACATATGCTGATTTTTATGTGGTTAAACTCGTTTTTTTCAATGCCGCGAATATAGTAAAAAAATGAAGTAAAAAAACAAAAAAATAAAACAGCATTTTTTTTGTTAAAATAACATATTCGGAAGTACTGAAACAGGGGGATTTTTTGCATATATTTCATCAGGAAAAAAGATTTGAACACCCGATCCTTTATATCTTAAATCCTGACAAATCAATAGTAACGAATTGAACTACATCTCCATCTATATAGTAAAAAGTAACCAGCTCATAAAAATGAAAAGCCTGTAGTTCTAACGAATTACAAGCTTTTTATATTTTTTTGTCGGGGTGAGAAGACTCGAACTTCCGACCCCCACGTCCCGAACGTGGTACGCTAGCCAACTGCGCTACACCCCGATAATTTTTTTAAAACTATAATGAACTTCCATCTTCAACGTCCTGAATTCCGATAATACGAGACTAACCAACCGCGCTACATCCCGGTTTTTTTAAGTGTTCCAAAATTAAACTTTTTATAAATCACCGAGTCATTTTTGCTGAATTTTTTTTAGTTTTCTTTCTTTTTAAAAATGCTTTTAATCTTTGTCCAAATCGGTTTTTCTGCAGATTGATCATCTATTTCTGCTGGCTGATCTTTTTCCTTAACAGGTTTTAAATCCTGTTTTTTCTCTTTCTTTTTAAAGATTTCGGCCAGATTGAATTCTTTTTCTTCAATGTCCATTACTTCTTTATAATCCGGCAGATCGAGCATTGCCAGCATATCAGGTGATGGTTGATTAAACGATCCTGCAATGTATTTGTTAACTTTTGCATCTTTTTGCACCCTCGAATAAAAACTGCCTACAATTGGAAGTGCCATGTACGCACCTTGGCCATAGGTAATTGTTCTAAAATGAACTCTCGGATCATCGGCACCAACCCAGCAACCAGTTACTAATCTGGGGGAAACACCTATAAACCAGCCATCGGAGTTATCTTGGGTAGTTCCTGTTTTTCCTGCAAAATCCCCTTCAATCCCATACCGCGAACGAATTGCACTACCCGTTCCTTCGTCTACCACTGCCTGCATCATTTTAATAACTGTACGGCAATTTTCGGGCGAAGCTGCTTGTGTATCCTGCTGCTGATATTTGAATTGCTCCAGAACTTTTCCTTCATGGTCGGCAATCTGAACCAAATAATATGTTTCAACAGGACGACCGTCGTTTACAATCCCGGCATAAGCTTCAACCATATCTTTTAACGAAACAGAAGCAACACCAAGTGCAATTGAAGGATAATCAGGTATATCAGAATCAATACCGAGTCTTTCGGCCACATCAATTGTATTGGCAATTCCGGCATCAAGCAAAACTTCGACGGAAACAGTGTTCAGCGATTTTGCCAAAGCACCTCTCATCGTATAATATCCACCATATTCATCGTGCGAATTTTGTGGCGACCAATTATCATATTGATCATACACTTTTTGAACATTTGGATAATATTTATCGGGTAAAATCCCTGTTTCCAATGCCGACAAATAAACAATTGGTTTAAAGGCAGACCCGGTTTGGCGAGGAGCCGTTACATGATCGAATTTATAATACCTGAAATTGATACCACCTACCCATGCTTTTAATGCACCGGTTTGAGGTTCAACAGCAATAAACCCAGCGTTTAAAAATTTGAGATAATGTTTTATAGAATCGAGGCGTGTTATTGTTGTATCGCGCAAACCATTCCAGGTAAATAAAGTGGTTCGAATTTTTTCATCGAGATTTTTACCTTTAATTTCTTTTGTGTTTATCGCACTTTTGATGATTCCCGGATTATCTTTAAAAATATCCCTACCCTTCCAATGGTTGTCGAAAACGTTTTGAAGGTTTTTCATGTAATCCTTTACACTTTGCTGGGCATAAAACTGCAGGTTATATTCAATTGTAGTTGTTATAATTAAACCATCAGTATACAAATTGTAGTTTTCACCGCTCTCTTTTTGGTGTTCTTTGCACCATTTCAGAAGTTGTGGTTTCAATCTTTCAACAAAATACGGAGCCGGTCCCTGTGTATAACTTATTGGGCTGTATTTTAAAACCAAGGGTTTAGCCTTAAAATCCTCTGCTTCAGTTTTAGTAAGGTAATCGTGTTTCGCCATCAAGTCAATCACCACGTTTCGCCTTTCGCGGGCGCGGTCGGGATTTGAATGTGGATTGTAGTAATTATTTGCTTTCAGCATTCCAATAATGGTTGCTGCTTCAGGTACACTCAATTCATTTGGCGATTTTGAAAAGAACCGTTCAGCAGCTACTTCAATTCCAAAAATATTCTCTGCAAACGGAACTGTATTTAAATATAATGTCAAAATATCTTCTTTGCTGTAAATCCGCTCCATGCGGTACGCAATAATTGCTTCGCGGATTTTATTAACAGGCATAGAAATCGGACCTAGATTAACGCGCGGATACAGATTTTTTGCCAATTGCTGACTAAGTGTACTACCACCACCTGAACTGTGATCCTGCAACAAAATCGATTTTACAAAAACCCTTAGCAAAGCAATTTCATCAATTCCACGATGTTCATAAAACCTTGAATCCTCAGTTGCCACAAGGGCTTTGATAACATTTTGCGAAATTTCTTTAAATTTCACACTACTTCTGTTTTCGACGTAATAGCGACCAAGAATTTTTCCATCAGCGGATAAAACCTCGGATGCTATTGGATTTTTAATGACTTGTAATTGCTGATTTGATGGAACAGGTCCTAAAGCGCCAATAAAAACCAGGATAAAAAACAGCACTCCAAGCAAAAACAAAACTCCGGCAATTTTCGCAATAAATTTCACAAACGAAGAATTACTTTTTTTCTTTTTTGTACCCTTCTTTTTTGGTTTCCCGGGTTTCTTTTTAAAATCTGTCCATTCAACTGTTCCGCCTGCCTTCATTTATTATTTTTCGATTTTAAATTATAACGAATTATAATTCAATTCATTTTAAAAATCATGAATATGTTTACTTCAACTGCTAATTAGCTCTTTTACAAAATACCAGGTCATCATTCCTGAAACTATAAGTTTTAAAACTGTACCCGTAATAAAACCAACAAACGAGCCAAATCCTGATTTTAGTGCAGCTCCTGAATCCTTACCTGCAATTAATTCTCCTACCACAGCACCAGCAAATGGGCCAATTATTATTCCGAATGGCGGAAAAAAAAGAAATCCTGCAAGTAATCCGATTACACTTCCCCAGATACCATATTTACTGCCACCAAATTTTTTTGTGCCCCACACCGGAATTATCAGATCCAAACCATAAACAACAGCAGTAATTATAGCCCAAAGAACTAAAAACTCAGCAGAAAAATGATACCTGCCTGTAAAATGAAGCAACAATAAACCTACGTAATTCAATGGTGGGCCAGGTACAAACGGAAGCACACAACCAATTAATCCGATAAGCATTAATATTATTCCAAAACCGATTAATACAAAATCCATGTACACTATTTTATTGTTGCTTTTTAATTTTAATCAATTTTGAACTGAATAAAAAAATAAGAATCAATGAAAATAACCCGACAAGGGCACTTGTAAAATATATTCTATCTTTTTCCATCAAATAAAAGGCATGAGTACGGATTTCCTGCCAATAAGTTAATGACAACAATACAAGGAAGTTATTGATAGAATGCCCCAGAATGGCAAGTAAAATATTGTTTGTTCGAAGCATTATCCAACCTAACAACAATCCTAAAACGAAAGTTGCAGGAAATTGCCAGGGGTTTAAATGGAACAGCGCAAACAACAAAGCCGACATAACAACAGCGGTAAATGATTTATAATTTCGTCGAAATCCCTGTAAAATAAGTCCCCTGAAAATTAATTCTTCTACAATTGGAGCAACTACAGCAACTTTCATGAATGCCCCCCACCAACCAAAATCGCCTTCAAATATTTTATTGAACATTTCCCAAAACCAAGCAGGCGCCGGTAAATATTTATCGAGTAAAGCGCTTGGTATTTCAAGCAAATTGTGCGCTGCCCATAAGAATGTAACAATAGGCAGTATAACAAGTGGATTAAAATATTTTAAAGGAATTACATCTAGTAGCGGTGCTTTTGATTTTCTGAATCCATAAATCAAAATAAAAACAGTTGAACCAACACCGAGTCCTATTTTTTTGATTGGATGATAAAGATACTCGGTATCCTTAAAGTAATCAATCATTGCCAATGGAAAATCTACTAACGACTGAATAAAAATATACAGTATCAGCAAATGAACTGCCTGTAATACAGTAGGGTAATATTTCCTGTTGATTTCGTTCATATTTCTACAGGCTAAAGATAACCAAAATTGGTTACGCCAGAAATTATGAAATTTAAATAAGACACTTGAATTTTAATCATTTTAATATTGTTGGAGTTGGATTTTAGGTTACATGATAAACTTCAATTAGCAACATTAATTACAATGTCTTCCACAATAAAATCCGGGATCCGGAATTTTAAACTTTAACCCCCAAACTCCTACAGTTGTGTACGTGCAAACGGGACTATACTTTGATTGGTAAATTCCTCATTCAGATATTTGAAATAGCCGGTAATTGCAATCATTGCAGCATTATCCATTGTGTATTCAAACTTTGGAATTACAAGGTTCCAATTGTATTTTTCAGCATTTTCCTTTAAGGCATTCCGTAATCCTGAATTTGCTGAAACCCCACCTGCAACTGTGATTTCTCTGACCCCGGTTTCTTTGGCTGCACGTTTCAGTTTTCCCATCAAAATTTCAATAATCGTATATTGCAATGATGCGCACAAATCGTTTAAATTGTCCTCAATAAAATTTTCATTTTCCTTAACCCTATCTCTCAAAAAATAGAGAAAGTTTGTTTTAAGTCCACTGAAACTATAATTCAAATCCGGAATTCGTGGTTTCGAAAACTCAAATTTATGCGGATCACCTGTTTTGGCAAGTCTATCAACATGCGGGCCGCCGGGATATGGCAACCCCATAACTTTTGCACATTTATCAAAAGCCTCTCCTGCGGCATCGTCAATTGTTTGACCTATAACCTGCATTTTCAGGTAATCGCTTACTAAAATAATCTGCGAGTTTCCTCCTGAAACCAGCAAACACAAAAATGGAAATTTCGGCGGATTGAATTCAATCCCTTTTTCCTTGATAAACAATGCCAAAACATGACCTTGCAAATGATTTACTTCAATTAAAGGAATTCCTGAAGCCAAAGAAAAACCTTTGGCAAAAGAAGTGCCCACAAGCAAAGAACCCAGCAAACCTGGTCCGTTTGTAAAGGCCACAGCACTAATTTCATTTTTAGAAATTGCAGCTTTTTTTATTGCCAAATCAACAACCGGAATAATGTTTTGCTGGTGTGCACGCGATGCAAGTTCGGGTACAACGCCGCCATATTCTTCATGTACTTTCTGACCGGCAACAACATTTGCAAGAATTACCCCATCACGGATGATTGCAGCCGATGTATCATCGCAGGATGATTCGATTCCCAGAATTGTAATTGATTCAGAACTCATTCTTTATATTTTATTTTTCATTGTTTTTTAATTCATCTGTCAATTCTCTTTCCTTTAATTCAATTTAAAACACTTTAAAACAACAACTAAAAATGAATTTAATCGTTTTCAACAAAAAGAATTAGAGGAATTTTGGTTTACAAGGTTATTAATATGAACTGGTTAACAAAAACTTAAAAACCTTACCACCAAATTCTTTAAAAAAGTATAAGTTCGCTTTTTTAAAAGAGCAAAACTATCAAAAAAGGATGGAAAATAGCGATTATTGCTTTAGCATTGACAATGGCAATGCTGGCAAGCGGTTATATACTGCTGCAAAACAGTAGTGTCCAGACATATATAATTAAAAAAGTTACTGAGCAACTTTCATTAAAAACAGGTGCAAAAATTAGTGTAGGTAAAGTTGATGTTGTTTTTTTCAATCAGGTAGAATTAAATAATGTTTTACTTGCCGGGCCCAACAACGACACCATTTTTTTTACCAAACTTGTTTCGGCAAAAATTGACACGTTAAACTTTGGAAAACACAAAATAACTTTTAAAGAACTGTCATTTTTAGAAAACCAAATTTCAATTTCCCGCGACTCTAACAATAAATTTAATTTTAGTTTTATTCTTGATTCCTTGCGAACCGGAAAAAAGGACAGTACAATAAATTGGAAAATAAACTGTAACAACTTCAAATTCAATAATTCACAATTCACCCTCACTAACTTTGGGAAGGAAAAAGAAAAGCATTTTATGCTTAATAAAATGGATTTGAATGTTTCAGATTTTTCAAATTATGCCGATTCAACAGCATTTAAAATAAACAACCTCACACTAAACTACAACAACGAAATTGCTATAAACCAATTTGCAGCAGATTTTACCATTACAAAAGGCAATATTTGGGCAAAGGAGATGAACATGAAAACAGGAAAATCGGAAATCAACGATTTAAATTTATTGGTAAAAATTGGTGAAAACGAAACAGTTTTGAATGAAAATCTGGATTTCGATTTACAACTCTCAAAATCAACGATTAATATTGCTGAACTTGCTGACTTTTCCCCTGCTTTTAATGAGATGGACCAAACTGTTGAGATTTCAGGTCGAATTTATGGAAACTTAAACGACATTAAGGGAAAAGATCTTTTGTTACATGCCGGCTCAAATACCAATGCAACTTTCGATTTTTATATCAACGGAATTCAGGATGTCGAAACAATGTATCTATTCCTTGACTTAAAACAGCTCGAAACTACAACTTCCGACATTTCGGATTTTAGTATTGTCAGAAACGGGAAGAAAATGCAATTAAAACTACCGGAATATTTATATGATTCGGGCAATTTTAGTTTTAAAGGAAATTTCAGTGGTTTTTTGTCTGATTTTGTAACTTTTGGCACATTACAAAGCAGCTGGGGAATTATTAAAATGGACGTTTCTGTAATACCTAAAATCAACGGAATTTACAGCTACCGGGGAAGAGTTTCAACAACCAACTTCAACCTTGGAAAACTCCTGAAATACAGCGATATAGGAAAAGTTACTTTTAACGGAAATACCGATGGTGATTTTAAAATTTCGAATAAAACTATTTCCGGTCTTTTTAAAGGGGAAATTTCAAAAATTGAAGCACGGCAACATGTTTATGAAAATATAAAACTCGATGGTTATTACAAGGACAAAATGTTTGACGGAATGGTCAGCGTTAACGACTCAAACCTTCAGTTTAAGTTTGTGGGAAGATGGGATGCCAGCGGCCAATTACCCAATTTCGATTTCAACTTACATGTTGACAAAATAGTTCCGGGACAACTCAATTTTGCAGCAAACAACTATCAGTCGGAAATTGCTTTTAATATGAAAGCCAAATTTACTGGAAATAAAATCGATAACCTGACAGGTGTTATAGTTGTGGATGACGGATACTACAAAAACAAAAACGGACAATTCAGCTTGGATGGAATACAACTGATTTCGGTTCCAAAAGAATCGTCAACCGAACTGTCTTTTAATTCCAACTATTTCGATATCCGCGTCGATGGGATTTACCAGTTTCAGGACATTTGGAATTCACTAAAAAGCACGATGAACAAGTATGTGCCGGCGGTAAACTTTGAGACATCAAAAATCCAACAACCCAATTTGTTTGAATACAAGATCATCTGTAAAAACATTGATGATTTAACACATGTATTTAACCCGGATATTAAATTTGAAACACCTTTCTTTTTATATGGAAAAATGGATTCGGAAAATTCCGATTTTCAGCTCGAAGGAAGTATTCCCGGATTTCAATATAAAAACACATGGTTTCGAAATATTTTTGTAAGCAATAAAGTAGTTGACGAACAGTATGTTTCGAAAATTAAAATCAGGGAAGTACAACACAAGGACGGAGTTTCAATCCATAATTTGGCCATCGAATCGGAAATTGAGGATAATACGATGCGTAATAACATCGATTGGTACGCACTAAACGATTCAATTGGTTACAGTTCAATCAAAAGCAGATCAGTTTTCAGTGAATCAGCCAGTACTTTGCTGCCTAAACTGAAATTTGATTTTTTGCCCTCCGAAATTTTTATTACCGACACGGTTTGGCAGCTTGATCCGTTTGTGGCAAATATCGATTCCACAAATATTGATATCCAAAATTTTATCCTCCACAACAATAAACAAAATATTATTATCGACGGGAATATTTCGAAGGATAGCACCAAGTCATTAACAGTCAAAATTAACAACATTGAACTCGCTAATATTCAAAAGTATTTTTCCAAAACTAATTCCCTAAAAGGTATTCTAAATTGTGGAGTAAATGTATCGCGATTATATAGTCGACCCGTATTTTTGGCTAATGCAACAGTTAATAGTTTCGAATATAAAAATCAACATATTGGTGACGTTTCACTCGTAAGTAGCTGGGATCGGATAAATTCGGAAATAGATTCGAAACTTGAAATCATAAATAACAAAAAACGCAGCCTGTCAGCAAATGGTTCGTACAATCCATATTCAAAAGCGTTGGATTATGTTGTAAAAGCTGATAGTTTGCCCCTGAAATTATTGGAAACAGTAATTTCAAACCAGTTTTCAAATTTTAAAGGAACAACTACAGCAACAATAAAAATTGGCGGAACCATCCAAAAAATATTGATGGATGGTGTGGCAAAAGTTTCAAATGGCGGTGTGATGATCGATTATACACAAACCAACTACCTTGTGGATGATGTTGTCTATTTTAAATCGGATACAATTCAATTTAAAAATATGGCATTTACCGATGTCAATAATAATCTCGGCCATGTTGATGGGATTTTAGTACACGACAATTTTTCGAATATGCTGTACGATTTGACTATAAATTCGCAGAAAATTAAAGTGTTAAACACAACCATGCGATTTAACGAACAGTTTTATGGTGAAGCTTTTGCCGATTGTAAACTGAAAGTGTTTGGAAGAGGGCTCAGAATAAGAATTACAGGCTCGTTGACAACCTTGCCCGAAACTGCCGTAAATATATCGATGGAATATGAAGACGATATTGAACAATATGATTTTCTTCAATTTGTAAACACGAGCGATGTTGCAGTTGAAGATATGTTTTTCTATAACGCACCCAAAACCGATTTCACAATAAGTTTTAACATTGAAGTTACTCCCGATGCAAAAATCCAACTCATTTACAATTCGCAAATTGGCGACATAATTAAAGGAGAAGGTGAAGGAATACTGCTTTTTGAAATGAACAAATACGGGGATATTTCGCTTGCAGGAGACTACACTGTAACTAAAGGCGATTATTTGTTTACGTTGCAAAGTATATTGAATAAACGCTTTACAATTGCACCGGGCGGTACTATCGTTTGGTCGGGCGACCCCTACAACGCAATAATTGATTTATCAGCAATTTATAGTTTAAAAACTTCGCTGGATAACCTTGATATTTATAGTAATGCCAACTATTTATACCAAAGAATTCCTGTTGATTGCATCATTATTTTAACCGATGAATTAATAAATCCAACTATTAATTTTAAAATTGATTTCCCCGATGAAAACGAAGATCTGAAAACTAAATTGCAACAATATATCAATACTGAAGAAGAGTTAAACAAGCAGATACTTTCATTAATTGTTTTAGGGAAATTTTATACTCCTGAATATATGCGGGGCTTATATCAATCACAAAGCTCTAGCAACATGATTGGATCAACAGCCAGTGAACTGTTTTCAAACCAGTTAAGCAACTGGCTTTCGCAATTAAGTAAGAATGTTGACGTAGGTTTTAAATACAGACCAGGCAATTCAATCACAAATGATGAACTGGAACTGGCGCTATCAACGCAGATTTTTAATGACAGAGTAACCCTGAATGGTAATATTGGAAACAATGTAAACCCCGAATCAAACAGCAGCAGTCAAATTGTTGGCGATTTTGATATTCGCTTAAAAATTACGCCTAATGGTAAAATACAATTAAAAGCCTACAATCACTCAAACAATGATTTAATATACGAAACAGCGCCATACACGCAGGGTGTGGGGCTTTCTTTCAAGGAAGAGTACAATTCATTTCAGGAATTAATTCATAAAATTGGTTCCATTTTCACAAAGAAAAAGAAGTAAAAATTTGTTAACCCTAAACGTGGAAACAATGTTTTACAAAAAGCTATTAAACCCTTGTTGTTCATAACTAAATCAATTGACCGTGTGTCAGTTTCAAATGCATAATATTTATTCCTTATTTTTGCGCAGTATAATAATAGATTATAAACAACGTTTTGAATATTGTAAATTACAGGTAAAACAGAAAATCACATGTTGAAATTATTATTGATCCAGAGCGATTTACCCCAAGAGATGGGTTCGATGGCTGCCCAGCCAGATGGTATTTCCTTGAAATTCATTGATCTAGCCATGAAAGGGGGATGGATTATGATTCCTATCCTTGTGCTGTCAATTGTTGCAGTTTATATTTTCTTCGACAGATATTTTGCGATTAAAAAAGCGGGGAAATTCGATACCACACTTTTGGAAAAAGTGAAAGTTTATATTACAGGTGGTAAAATAGATGCTGCACTCGCATTATGCAAAAGCACAAGTAATCCGGCATCCAGAATGCTGGAAAAAGGTATATCCCGTATTGGTCGCCCTCTAACCGACGTGAATGCAGCTATTGAAATTGTGGGTAACCTTGAAATTTCAAAATTGGAAAAAGGTTTGCCCGTACTTGCTTCAGTAGCAGGGGGAGCCCCAATGATCGGGTTTTTAGGTACTGTAATGGGGATGATTCAGGCATTTTACGATATGTCGAATGCAGGAAACAATATTGATGTAACCTTACTTTCCGCAGGTATTTATCAGGCCATGGTAACTACAGTTGCGGGTCTGACTGTTGGCATCATTGCCTATTTTGCCTACAATATCCTTGTTAGCAATGTAGAAAAAGTGGTTTTCAAAATGGAAGCCACAACTTCTGAATTCATGGATTTATTAAACGAACCGGCATAAAAACAATAAAATGTCATTAAAACGAAGAAATAGGGTAAATGCCGAATTCAGTATGTCATCGATGACTGATATCGTGTTTTTGCTGCTAATATTTTTCATGGTAACTTCAACATTGGTTGCGCCAAATGC
>JBFHJA010000088.1:0-11830 GCA_041596165.1 Draconibacterium sp.
AAAGCGGAAGAAATTGCAGGGCTTGTTTCGGGCATTACCGGGGTGGCTGGGGTAAAAGCCGAAGCCACAAGAGGCTTGCCTCAGATTACCGTTCATTACGACCGCAATAAAATGGGACGCTACAACCTGAAAATTAAGGAACTGAATACAATTGTTGAATCGGCTTTCAGCGGTGGTGTTGCCGGTAGTATTTATGAAGGCGAACGCATGTTCGACCTTGTTGTACGCTTGGATGAAGAACACCGCACAAGCATCGACGATATCCGAAACCTGTTTGTAAACCTGCCCGATGGCAACCAAATTCCATTAAAAGAGGTGGCTGACATAAGTTATCAGCCTGGCCCGATGCAAATCAGCCGCGACAATACCAATCGGCGAACTTACGTGGGGATTAATGTTGAAGGCAGGGACGTTAAATCATTGGTGGAGGAAATACAGGCAACATTAGATGAGAAATTAGAGTTGCCAACCGGGTATTACATTCGCTACGGTGGCGCATTTGAAAACCTCGAAAGGGCTTCAAAACGGTTATCCCTTGTAGTCCCTTTGGCCTTGGCGTTAATTTTTATGCTGGTGTTTTTCGCTGTAAAATCATTCAAACAAACCCTCATGATTTATGTGGCTGTACCATTCGCCGCAGTAGGCGGAATATTTTCATTGTATTTGCGCGATATGCCATTCAGCATTTCGGCAGGGGTTGGCTTTATTGTACTTTTTGGGGTGGCAGTCCTCAATGGCTTGGTGCTGATTAGCGGGTTTAACGAACTCAAAGCCGAAGGCAAATTTCACTTGGACGAAATTATTAAAAAAGGCTCTATCCGACGTATCCGACCAATTTTATTGACAGCTTCAACCGACATTCTGGGCTTTTTGCCCATGGCAGTTTCAATGTCGGCAGGTGCCGAAGTACAACGACCGTTGGCAACAGTAGTAATTGGAGGGATGCTAACATCCACTTTACTTACATTAATTGTGCTGCCCATTCTCTATCAATTTGTTGAATCGGGGGCGAAAAAAATAAAATTGCCCAAACCGGCAATGGGTATTCTTACTTTCCTTTTGCTCGCAGTGGGCTTAGGATTTTCGGGAAATGCCAAAGCGCAGGATTCTTCTATCACTTTAACACAATCTATTGAACGTGCAATAGAAAATTACCCTACAATAAAAGCTGCCCAATTGGAAGTGGAAAAGCAAAAAGCACTAAAGGCCACCTCTTATGAACTGGGTACAACTTCGATTTATACGGGGAAGGAAGAAGTGGGGAACGGCGCACCCGGGATTCAAAATAAAATTGGGATTGGACAGTCGGATATTGATATTTTTGGGATTCCTACAAAAAACAATCTGGCAGATTCCCGCACACAACAGGCAATATCAGGTCAATACCTCACGGAATACGCTTTAGCCCGCGACGTTGGCATCGCCTGGTACAATGCGGCACACGCAAAACAACAATGGCAGCTTTTTAAGGAACTCGACACTTTGTATGCCGACTTTCAGAAAGCCGCTGAATTGAGATACAAAACACAGGCTACTTCTAAGATTGAGTTCCTTTCCGCTTCGGCTAAGTACAAGGAATTGCAGGTAAATTTGAAAAAAGCTGAAAGCACTTATCTGGCGACTTTACAAATACTTAATCAATACCTCATGTTTCCAAATCCTGTTGAGGTCAACGTTCAAAATTTAGGGCAAAATGTATTTGTTGCTGTTTCAAAAACGGATTCATTGAACCAAAGCCCATTGCTGGACTATTATTCTACTGGGATTGAAGTTGCAGAAAAGACTTGGAAAGCTGAAAAAGCCAATTTCCTACCCAAATTAGACCTGGGCTACAAATTACAGTCGGTTGACGGCAATTCAGGGTTTTATGGTTGGGAAGCAGGAATTTCTGTTCCGCTGGCTTTCTTTTCCCAATCGGGCAAAACCAAAGCCTCAAAAATAGATTTCCAAATTGCCAACCAGCAGTTTGAACAAATGGAACTTGAATTAAAAGCCGGGTACAATCAACAACTTAGCCGCTACCTTACCTTGCAGCAAGTTATCGACTATTATCAAAAAGAAGCATTGCCCCTGGCCAACGAACAAATTCAGGCTTCCAATCTGGCTTACCGTTTAGGCAGTATCGACTATGTTCAATTTATCCAGAACACAGAGGCGGCCATTCGCACAAAGCAAGACTTTTTAACACAACAGGCGGAGTATTTTGAATTGTCTGCCCAACTAAAATATTTAACAGGTAAATAATCAACAAAATCAGATAATGATGAAACGAGCCAAGAGAATACTTCACACCGAGGGAAAACATTATTGGCGAGTTCCATCGAATACGAATAAAGAACAAATAATTATAATGAGATGAAAACAAAAATAATAATGGCATTTATTGCAATTGCCACTTTAATGTCGTGCAATACCAAAAATAAAACGGCCAACGAAAGCGAAGAGCACGAAGAGCATGGCCCCGAAGGTGTTGTTGTATTAAATGGGAACCAAAGGGAAGCCCTGAAATTAAAATTGGGGACTTTTCAAATGCGGAACCTGACAACAGTGGTTAAAACCAACGGACAACTGGAAGTGCCCCCCGCTAACAGTGCCGATATTACAGCGGTTATTGGCGGTAATGTAAAAGAAATCAAAGTATTTCATGGCGATAGCGTGACCAAAGGACAAACACTGGCAGTTCTCGAACACCCCGATTACATTACTTTACAGGAAGAATTTGCCGAAACTGCAAACCGTCTGGAGTTTCTGGAACAGGAATTTGAACGCCAGAAAGAGCTTTTTGAAAACAATGTTGGCGCAGGCCGCGACTTTCAACTGGCAAAATCGGAATACAACACGGCAAAAGCTAAATACGAAGGATTAAGGTCACGGCTTCAATTGGTTAACCTTTCTCCCGATAAAGTCAAGGAAGGGATTATTTCAAACACAGTCAGCATCATATCCCCAATAAATGGCTTTGTGAATGAAGTAAATATTAAAGTCGGCTCTTATGTCAATGCCAAAGACGTTATTCTTGAAATAACCGACAATAGCGCTATTCATGCGGATTTTATGGTTTACGAAAAAGACGTGCATTTGGTAAAAGAAGGCCAGAAAGTTCATTTTACGGTTTCGAACCGCCCCGACGAAGAACTAACCGCAACGGTTTTTGCCATAGCCAAAGAGTTCGAGGCCAATTCAAGGGCTGTTCATGTCCACGCTAAAATCAATGAAAAAGTGTCCGGTCTCATTCCGGGTATGTACATTTCGGGCCATTTGCATACCGATGAAAAATATACACGCACCCTTCCTAACGATGCCATTGTTGCTGAGGGAACAAAATCCTTCATTTTTATTTTAGACAATGAAGCTGTTGAAGAACAAGGGCACAGCGAAACCGAACACGACAGACACGATGAGGATAAAGAAGCACATGTTGAAGAAGATAACCATGAGGGCCATGAACATGGCGATGCGGACGATGATGATGCAACTGAAAAAAAGATGGCATTCAGGATGGTAGAAGTCATCCCGGGCATTAAAGACGAAGGCTATACAGAAATACAACTGATTAATTCCTTACCGGAAAACACACAAGTGGTTTTAAATGCGGCCTACTATTTATTAGCCGATATGAAAAAGGAAGAAACTGAACATGACCATTAAAATTAGTATTATGAAAGAAATAAAAGCATTTGTGAGGCCAAACCATGTGAATGAAATTGTTCAACAATTAAAGGATAAAGGATTTGAGAACATGACCATTTCGGGTGCGGAAGGAACAGGGAAATTTCAGGATGAAGAAGCGTTCGTTTCCCAAAAATTCTCGATTACCGATAGCCCGATGGCCAAAATTGAAATGGTTGTTGAGAAAGAAAAGGTAAATACGGTAGTAAGTATCATTTCGGAATATGGAAAAACATTAAACCCCGGCGACGGGATAATTTATGTTTCCAATGTTGAAAAAGCCTACCGGGTAAAAACAGGATTGGAAAACGGCTTGTAAAAAATTGAAAGGTTGCTGCAAATCTAATTTTGATTTACGGCAGCCTTTTCATTACCTTAGGTTTTGCCAATAGTTAAATTGATTATTTTCATCGTTAAAATAAAAGGAACATGAAAAAACTAAAGTTAGAAATACCACTCATTTTACCCGAAGTGCCTGACGAAAAAGACAAATGTGTCCAGGAGCTTATCTCATTGCTTCGGGAGCAAAAAGGGCTGGAAAAAGTCCACGTTTCAGCAGCTGCCGAAAATGGAGTACCCCAGCTCTGTTTTCACTATGACCCGGAATTGATTTCCATTGCCCGCGTACGTTCAATTGCCCGGCAAACAGGGGCGACCATTACCGAAAAAACCGGACACAAACTCATAGGTGTAGAAGGCATCCGACACCCGCGCCATGCCCGCAGTATAGAGCGCAGCCTGCGCGACTTGGACGGTATCATTGAAGTATCAGTTTCTGCCTCGGGAATGGTGCGGGCTGAGTTCGACACAAGAAAAATTGATGAAGCAGCGATAGTTAAAGTCTTACGAAAAGAAGGCCTTGGCATAACCAATACTGCTTTAGAAGCCGGGAAATATCTTCGCGGCACCAAAGAAACGGAGAAAGCGCAGAAAGGCAAAAAGCCTGAACACGAAGAAAAAGAAGGGGAAGAACATGAAGATGCCCATGGCGGCCTTTTGGGTAAAAATACGGAGTTGATTTTCTCTATCCTTTCGGGAATATTGCTCGCCATAGGTTTTGGCCTCTCTTTCGTGGATGCAATCCCCTCGTGGGTTAGCCTGTCGCTGTACATCGGAGCTTATTTCTTTGGTGGTTTCTATACGGCCAAAGAAGCCATACAAACCGTTGCCAAGGGCGGTTTTGAAATTGACTTTCTTATGCTTGTTGCAGCCATCGGAGCAGCTATACTGGGCGAATGGGCCGAAGGCGCTCTGCTGTTGTTCCTCTTCAGCATGGGCCATGCACTCGAACATTTCGCTATGAACAAAGCCCGCAAATCTATTGCTGCTTTGGCCGAACTCGCCCCAAAAACCGCCATGCTAAAGAAGAACGGGAAAACAGAAGAGGTAGGCATTGAAAAACTGGGTATCGGCGACGTTATCGTGGTAAAGCCCAACACCAAAATCCCGTCCGATGGCGTTGTGGTTAGCGGCGAGAGCAGCGTGAACCAGGCCCCAATAACGGGCGAAAGTGTACCGGTGGATAAAATGCCGGTAGATGACCCCCAAAAGGACTATTCCAACGAAAAAGACATCCGTGATGAAAACAGGGTTTTTTCAGGCACCATCAATGGCAACAACACGCTGGAAATTAAAGTTACCAAGGAATCAAAAGATTCTACTCTCTCTCGTTTGGTAAAACTGGTAAATGAAGCCCAAACACAAAAATCGCCCACCCAAAGGTTTACCGACAAGTTCGAGAAATACTTTGTGCCTTCCGTTTTAGGATTGGTGGTGTTATTGCTTGGGGCTTTTTTGGTCATTGACGAAGATTTTAGCGACAGCTTTTACAGGGCAATGGCCGTTCTGGTAGCCGCCAGCCCTTGTGCGCTGGCCATTTCCACGCCCAGCGCGGTACTGAGCGGGGTGGCCAGGGCCGCAAAAAGCGGGGTGCTTATCAAAGGCGGACGGCCGCTGGAAGACCTCGGTGTTTTAACCGCCCTGGCGTTCGATAAAACCGGCACCCTTACCGAGGGCAAACCAAAACTCACTAAAGTAGTCCCACTGAACAATATCGATGAAAATGAATTGCTCAAAATAGCTATAGCCGTGGAAAACCTGAGCGACCATCCGTTGGCAAAAGCCGTGGTCAGGGACGGCAAAAAACGTTTGGAAGGGAATAGTATTCCGGAGGCCAAAGACTTGGAAGCCGTTTTGGGAAAAGGTATCAAGGCAACACTGGGAAAAGATAAAGTATATATTGGCAACCTGGAACTGTATGAAGCCCTCGATGATAAAAAACCTTCGGAAAAAATTACGGAAAAAGTAAAAACGCTTGAAGCAGAAGGGAACACCACAATGCTTATTCGCCGGAATGACGAATACGTGGGCATCATAGCCTTAATGGACACACCGAGGGCAGAGGCAAAAAGTACGCTGGAGCAGTTAAAGAAAATCGGTATCAAACGCATGGTCATGCTCACGGGCGATAACCAAAACGTGGCCGATGCTGTGGCCAAAGAAATAGGACTGACCGATGCCTGGGGCAGCCTGTTGCCTGAGGAAAAAGTGGATGCCATAAAGAAACTGCGAGAGAAGGAATCGAAGGTGGCAATGGTAGGCGATGGCGTGAATGATGCTCCCGCCATGGCCAACAGCACCGTGGGCATAGCCATGGGCGCGGCCGGTTCTGACGTGGCGCTTGAAACCGCCGATATTGCCCTGATGGGCGACAAACTGGAAATCCTCCCCTTTGCCATTGGCCTAAGTAGAAAAGCAAAAGGCATCATAAAACAGAACCTTTGGATTAGTCTGGGTGTCGTGGCAATACTTATTCCTTCAACCATCCTTGGTCTGGCCGGTATTGGCATTGCCGTACTGATTCACGAAGGTTCGACCCTGGTAGTGGTTTTTAATGCTTTAAGATTATTGGCATACAAAAAATAATAAAGTTGATAAAGAGCACATTTCAAATAGCAAAAATGGATTGCCCGTCGGAAGAAACCCTTATCCGGATGAAACTGGATGGGCTTTCTATGATTAAAGGTTTGGTATTCGATATTGAAAACAGGAAACTTTCTGTCTTTCATTCCGAAGAAAACCCGGAAATAGAACATCGCCTGAAAGAACTCAATTTAGGCGCTGAACTTCAGGAAACAATCATTGTCAAACAGGATGAATTTATAGATAACCCAGGTGTGCAATCTAAACTTCTTTGGATAGTTCTGATTATCAATTTTGCTTTTTTTATCCTTGAAATTACCACAGGCTTTATTTCAAAATCAATGGGTCTGGTTGCCGATTCACTGGATATGCTGGCGGATGCTTTGGTTTATGGACTTAGCCTTTGGGCAGTAGGTTCAACCGTGCTCCGCAAGAAAAAAGTTGCAAAACTGAGCGGCTATTTTCAACTGGCATTAGCCCTGCTTGGCCTTTCAGAGGTGATACGCCGATTTATCAGTTTTGAAGAAGTACCGGATTTCCAAACCATGATTATCGTTTCGGCATTGGCTTTAATTGCCAATTCAGTTTGCCTCTATTTATTGCAAAAGTCAAAGAGCCAAGAAGCACACATGAAAGCCACTATGATTTTTACATCAAACGATATAATTATCAATACGGGAGTTATCCTTGCAGGTATTTTGGTGTTGTTGACCAAATCAAAATATCCCGATTTAATAATTGGTGCAATTGTATTTTTAATTGTGGTGAGAGGGGCTTTCAGGATATTAAAACTTGGGAAATAGATATGAAAGTAATTTTAGAATCAATAATAACCTGTCCAAATTGTGGTTTTCAAAAAGAGGAAACCATGCCGGAAGATTCATGCCAGTTTTTTTATGAATGTAAAAATTGTAATATCGTATTAAAACCCAAACCGGGTGATTGTTGTGTATTTTGTTCTTATGGTTCTACAAAGTGTCCATCGAAACAAAAGAGAGAAAATTGTTGTTGAGTTTCAAATAGTACTACATCTCAATATTAAATAGTCAAATATGACAGAACTTAAACAAAATTACGAAATTAAAACCATGTGGGTAGTCTTGCTGACTGCTGTCACCATGGTTGTAGAGATAATTTTTGGTATGACAACAAAATCAATGGCCCTGCTGGCCGATGGCATTCACATGGGTTCGCATGTTTTGGCCATTGGTCTCAGTTGGCTGGCCTACGTAATTGTCAGGAAGGTATCAAAAAGCAATAAGTTCACTGGCAATTCAGATAAAATACTCTCCCTTTCGGGATACAGTAGCGGATTGATGCTTCTCATTTTTGCAATTGTTATAATTGTTGAAGCAGTTCAACGTTTTTATAATCCGATGACCATTGCATACAAAGAGGCTATTCTTGTTGCAATTATTGGTTTAATCGTAAATATTGCTAGCGCATTTATTTTGCATCATAAACACGAACATAGCGACCACAATATCCGGGCGGCCTATTTGCATGTAATTGCCGATGCACTTACAAGTGTTTCCGCGATTCTGGGACTGACCGCTGCATGGATTTGGGATATTCCATTTATTGATACCATTGCAGCATTAATTAGTTCTTTTGTTATTATTAAATGGTCGGTTGGGCTATTGAAAGATTCGGGAAAGGTATTGTTAGATATTGACCAAAGCAATCATGAACATGGGCACCATCATAAATAAAGCAGGGGGGATTGTTGGTTGTTTTGTTCTTATGGCTCAGTAAAATGCCCTTCGATACAAAAAGATTTGAAATGGTGGCTACACACAAATTTAATTTCTGCAAAAAATCAGTTATTTTTTTAACGGTGCTATTGTTTTTAAAATATTTTTATACGTTTGTATCCTACAAAAGCAGTGGTATCAATAAATAATATAAAACGCTTTTTATGAATAAAACATTTTCCATAAACAACATAATGAATATGTGTTGCTGTATGCTCTTCAGGCATGTGGAAGGTGTTGTTATTTCCGTTTAAGAATTAATCTTTAATTATTATAGGGAAGCCTTTCACAAGTTGTGAAGGGCTTTTTTTTTATCTAAAAATTCAAAAATTATGACAGATTTAAATTTTCAAATTCAGGGAGAAGCTCAAACAGCAGCAAGGTTTGTTGCCGGAGCAAGACAGTTTAGTATCGTAATCGATGAACCACCAGTGCTTGGTGGGGATGACTTCGGGGCAAACCCGGTCGAGTATTTGCTTGCAAGTTATGCAGGATGTATCAATGTGGTTGCCCACTTAACAGCAAAAGAGTTGGGCATTAAAATTGAGAAATTAAGCATTAAAGTAGATGGCAACTTAAACCCGGCCCGGCTTTTTGGCCAATCATATGAGGAACGTGCAGGATTCAAAAACATTAACGTGGATTTTACTCCAATCATCGATACAAGTCCGGATAAAATTAAATTATGGATTGACACCATTAAAAATCGTTGTCCGATAAACGACAACCTTTCGGCCCCAACACCGCTGACGTTTAATTTAAAACTTGAACAAGTATTGGTAGAAACACTGGTTTAAATCGAATTGTTATGGGAAGAATATATGATAATATCATGGAAACCATTGCCCAAACCCCTTTAGTACGGCTGAATGCTGTAAATAATACCCTGGCGCGGGTTGTGGTAAAACTGGAATCTTTCAATCCCGGAGGTTCGGTAAAAGACAGGACGGCTCTTTCGATGATAGAAACTGCTGAAATAAACGGTTTGATTAAACCAGGAGATATTATTGTTGAACCTACCAGCGGTAATACGGGCATTGGGCTTGCACTGGTTTGCGCGGTTAAAGGCTATTATCTTATCCTTACCATGCCGGAAAGTATGAGCGTTGAAAGGAGACATATTCTCAAGGTATATGGTGCAAAACTTATCCTTACATCTGCAGAAGAGGGTATGAAAGGTGCTATTGCCCGGGCGGAACAAATCCATAAAACAACCAAAAGATCTTTTATGCCCATGCAATTTGAAAATCCGGCAAATCCGGAAATACACCGAAGAACTACGGCAGTCGAAATATGGGAACAAACAAATGGGAAAGTTGACATTCTTGTAGCTTGTGCAGGTACAGGTGGAACCATAACCGGAACTTCCGAGGTACTTAAACAAAAAAATCCCAAAATTAGGATTATTGCCGTAGAACCTGCTTCATCTCCGGTACTCTCGGGTGGAAAGCCAGGAAAACATAAAATTCCGGGAACCGGGCCGGGTTTCATTCCCAAAATACTTAACAAAGATATTATTGATGAAATAATTGGCATCAAGGATGAAGAAGCGCTCGATATGGCGCGGTCAATGGTTAAAAAAGAAGGTATTTTGTGCGGCATATCATCGGGCGCTGCCGTTTGCGCCGCTCTAAAAGTAGCTGGGCGAAAAGAGAATGAAGGAAAGTTAATTGTTGCAATCCTGCCCGATTCCGGCGAAAGATATCTTTCAGAGTTATAAAAATTATCCATCAACTAATAAACTGACAAATGTATCACATACCAGAAACATATATCGAAGAATTGACACAATACCGAGAGTTGGTAAAAAAAACAACGGCTAATAAAACGGATCCAATACTTTTTAAGGTCTTTAGGGTTGTAAGGGGGATTTATGAACAGAGGAAAAAAGGGACTTACATGGTCAGGGTACGCTGTGCCGGAGGAACAATTACCCCTGTGCAGCTTTATGGCTTGAGTGACCTTGCTGAACGCTATAATTCCGAATTCCTGCATATTACTACCCGCCAGGAAATTCAAATGCATAACATTCAACTTCAGGATACACCTGAAATACTCGAAGAACTATACAAAATGGGACTTTCAACCAAAGGAAGCGGTGGAAATACAGTAAGGAACATAACAGCTTCAGTTGAATCCGGAATTTCTGATGAAGATGTGTTCGATGTTACCCCCTATAATATTGCACTCACCGATTTTTTAATCAGGAATGAAAAATCTTTTGACATGCCCCGTAAACTAAAAATCGCTTTTTCCAGTTCAGGGGGCGATACTGCATTAGCTGCATATAACGATTTAGGGTTTATAGCGAAAATTAAGAATGGCGAAAAAGGCTTTAAAGTATTCCTTGGCGGTTCACCCTCGGTAAAGCCAATGATTGGAGAGGTTTTGTTCGAATTTATCCCGGCTGACAAAATATTTGCTGTAGCCCTTGCAGTGGTTGAAATGTTCTACAAGCATGGAAACCGGAAAAACAGGCATCAGGCCCGTTTACGATACCTGTTCTACAAACTTGGAAAGGAACAGGTATTTCAACTTTTCGAAGAAGATTACAATCAGTATAAAAACAAGAATTTATTCAATGTAAAAGAATTTAAGGCACAAAAGGTTGCTCCCCAAAAATTATCAGTCGATGTTGTAAACGAAAAAGGCATAAACGAGTGGAAACAAAACTATGTAAAACAGCAAGAACAGAGAAACCTGAATACGGTTGAAATTCCGGTGATGCATGGCAATCTAACCAATAATCAGGCAAAAGCAGTAGCACGTTTTGCGGCGCATTTTGGAAATAATACCATACGATTTTCCCGCAGGCAAAATATTCATCTCAGGAATATTCCAGAGCCATATTTGGGATTGTTGTTTAAAACACTTAACAGCACAGGCTTGGATTTAATGAAACCATATCTGCTGGGCAACCTTGTTTCGTGTACAGGCGCTGATACGTGCCAGTTGGGGATTTGTTTTTCAAAAGGGGGGATGAAGGCAATTCACGATGAGTTAATTAATAAGGACTGGATAAGTAACCTGAAAAATCTTTCAATTAATGTAAGCGGTTGCCCAAATGCATGTGGACAACACTTGGTAGCAGATTTGGGATTTGCCGGAAAAGTTAGCCGGAATGGAAGGATTTACCCTTCGTACAATGTTTTTGCAGGAGCTGTAATTGGAGAAAATAACGCAGCTTTGCCTATAAAATTAGGGGAGGTTGCAGCAAAAGATTTACCCGCATTTACGGCAGACTTACTTTTTCTCTATAATCAAAAGTCGGAGGGTGAAATTTTCCGCGAATTTGTGGAGAAGTGGAGTGATGATATCGATCTTTTATTCGATAAGTACAGTAAAATACCGTTGTTCGAAGAAGACAAGAAATATTATATCGATTGGGGAAATAACGAATTGTTTACACTGGATGCACGGGGTGGGGGCGAATGTTCAGCCGGTTTGCTCGATATGATTGAAGCGGAGATTAAAATTATTGAAAA
>JBFHJA010000089.1:0-11813 GCA_041596165.1 Draconibacterium sp.
ACATTCACAAAACCTGCCGCGGGTGTAATTGCAACAAGACCAACCACCAATCCAATTGCTGCGCCAACTGCCGATGGTTTCTTGCCTTTTGCAGCATCGTAAAAAATCCATGTCAACATTGCGGCAGCTGAAGCTGTGTTTGTGTTTACCAGTGCCGATGCAGCAACTCCATTGGCCGCCAGTGCTGAACCTGCATTAAATCCAAACCAACCAAACCAAAGCATTCCGGCACCTAACAAGATAAAAGGAATATTTGCCGGTTTAAACTCTTTGTTTGCATCTTTTCTGCGACCCAGAAATATTGCTCCGGCTAAGGCTGCAAAACCTGCTGACATGTGCACTACAGTTCCACCTGCAAAATCAAGAACACCCCAATTGCGTAAAAAACCATTCGGGTGCCATGTCCAATGTGCAAGTGGTGCATAAATAAATATGACAAACAAACACATAAATAACATGTAGGCTCTGAAACGTACTCTTCCCGCAAATGAACCTGTTATTAAGGCCGGTGTGATAATCGCAAATTTTAGCTGAAACATTGCAAAAACTGCAAGTGGAAATGTTGGGGCCAAATCGGGATGTGTTCCGGCTCCAACGCCCCTAAACATAAAATAGGTAAATGGATTTCCAAAAAGGCCATATCCTTCAGCGCCTATACTATCGCCAAATGCAATACTGAAACCAACTACTACCCAAATCACACTTACAATTCCCATAGCAATATAACTTTGCATCATTGTGGAAATGATATTCTTTGGGTGTACCATTCCTCCATAAAAAAATGCCAGACCGGGTGTCATTAACAATACAAGTCCGGTTGCTGTTAACATCCAGGCAGTATCGCCTGAGTCTATATTTGTTACATCCTGTTCTCCTATTCCGGATGGAATAAAAACACCTAACCCGGCAATTATTATAAGCATAGCTAAAATAATCCACCATCTGACCGATCTTTTCATACAAGTTAATTTTAAAGTTTTGCTGTCTTTGTGTTACGAAACTAAGAAAAAAATGTCAATAATTAATTTATAATATTAAAAAATAGAATAAAGATATTTATGAGGAGTTTTTATTAACCATATGATAACAAATGGTAAAAATCTATATTGTGGCGGTCAAATGTTTACATTTTGTTACTTTAATGATATATTCAGGGGTTTATATAAATATTATTCCATTAAATGTATATTTTTATTGGAAATTTGTAAGATATGACACTGAGAAATAGATTGGATGATGTCGATTTAAAAATTCTTGATATTATTACTAAGAATGCAAGAATTCCGTTTAAAGATGTAGCGGTTGAAGTAGGTATTTCAAGAGCAGCAATTCATCAAAGGGTAAACCGGATGATTGAATTGGAAGTTATAGTGGGCTCGGGTTATCACATTGATCCCAAAAAGGTTGATTACAGAACGTGCACATATATCGGAATTTTTCTTGAAAAAGGAGGATTGTTTACTGAAGTTGTAGAGCGTTTGAAAAGTATACCTGAAATTGTTGAATGTCACTATACAACCGGGCAATATGCTATTTTTATAAAAGTGTATGCTAAAGATAACGAACATCTGAAATCGATTTTAAGTGTTCAGATACAAAAAATCCCGGGAGTGTCAAGTACCGAAACTTTTATTTCGCTTGAAGAATCATTTAAACGAACAATTCAGGTACTTGATTAATTTCGTTGACGAACTGCTTCGTATATCATTAAAGCCGCAGATACAGAAACGTTTAGAGATTCAATGTTACCAAACAAAGGAATCTTAAGTTTCTGGTCGGCAATGTTGAGTATCGATTGCGAAATTCCACTTTCTTCGGAACCCATTACAATTGCCACGGGTGATTTAAAATTTCCCTGAGTATAAATTTTATCTGCTTTTTCGGTAGCAGCTAGAATCTGTATTCCCGAATTCTGGAGGTATTGAATAGTTCTGAACAGATTATTTACCTTACAAATTGGTATATGATGAATTGCACCGGCAGAGGTTTTTATTGCATCTGCACCAATTCGGGCCATTCCTTTTTCAGGGATAATAATAGCGTCAACTCCGGCACATTCTGCTGACCGGGCAATTGCTCCAAAATTTCGTACATCTGTAATTTGATCGAGAATTAACAGAAGTGGATCTTTCCCGGCCTCGAAAATTATGGGTAAAAGCATTTCGATATCCGTAAACTCAACAGGCGATATAAATGCCAAAACTCCCTGGTGGTTTTTGCGGGTAATCCTGTTTATTTTTTCGATGGGTACAAACTGATGAGCAATTTCGTTTTCCTTGATTAACGAAAGTAACTGCTGGTATAATTCGTTGTTCAACCCGGTTTTTATGAATACTTTTTCTATGTTTTTTCCCGTATTTATTGCTTCAATAACCGCTCTCGTTCCAAATATAAAATCGTCTTTTTCCATTACCAGTTTTTTTTCAGTTTCCAGCTTTCCAATTCTTCGTGTTGTTTTTCCCAATCTTCCATGGCGGTTTTTAGCTTCTTCTTCAGGTTTTCGTATTTGTCAAAAATAGTATGATCTTCCAATTTTACTGATGACGATAAAAGTTGATCCAGTTTAGCGTTTTCTGTTTCAATCGATTGTATTTCCATTTCGGTTTTATCAATCTGTTTTTCAAGTCGTGAAATGGTTCTGCCAATCTCTTTTTGTTCCTGAAAGCTTAATTCTTGTGTAGAATTGTTTTTTGAAACGTTTGATTTATCTGCTTTTTTCGAGTTATTATTGATCTCAAGCTCTTTTAGCGATTCAATTTTTTTTCTTTCAAGAAATTCATAAATCCCGCCAAGGTGTTGTTTTGCTTTTTTATCTCTGAACTCATAAACACAATTCACAAGCCCGTCCAAAAATTCCCTGTCGTGCGAAACTACCAGAATTGTGCCGTTAAAATTAAATAATGCGTTTTTCAATATTTCTTTTGTACGGATATCAAGGTGATTCGTAGGCTCATCAAGCACAAGGAAATTAACAGGTTCGAGCATCAGCTTAATCATCGCCAGCCTTGTTTTTTCACCGCCACTCAAAACCTTTACTTTTTTATCGGCATCTTCTCCCGAAAAAAGAAAAGCTCCCAGAATATCGCGGATTTTTGTTCTTACATCGCCAACTGCAATTTCATCAATAGTTTCGAAAACTGTGAGTTCTTCTTTTAAAAGCTGTGCCTGATTTTGGGCAAAATAACCGATTTTTACATTGTGCCCCAGTTTTAAAGTGCCTTCATGTTCCAATTCCTGCATTATTATTCTTGCAAGCGTTGTTTTACCTTCTCCGTTTCGCCCAACAAAAGCTATTTTTTCGCCCTGTTCTATTTTGAAATCGATATCGTTTAGTACAAGCAGCTTATCATAGCTTTTACTAATATTTTCGGCTTCCACAACCACTCTTCCTGACTTTGGTGCGGGCGGAAAACTAATCTTTAGTGCCGAATTATCAACTTCTTCAATCTCCAGACGATCAATTCTGTCAAGTTGTTTTATTCTCGATTGTACCTGAACCGCCTTTGTTGCCTTATACCGAAATCGTTCAATAAAATTTTCAATGTCTTCAATTTGCTTTTGCTGGTTTTTATATGCAGCCAACTGAATTTCCTGTTGCTCTTTTTTCCATTCAATAAAATTTGAATAATTCATTTTCTGGTCGGTAATTTTCCCAAGCGATATTTCAATCGTACGGTTGCAAACTGCATCAAGAAAAGCTTTGTCGTGTGAAACAAGCACAATTGCACCGTTGTACGTTTTCAGAAAATCTTCAAGCCACTGGATTGATTCAATGTCCAGGTGATTGGTAGGCTCATCTAACAAAAAAACATCTGGTTTTTTTAAAAGAAGTTTGGCAAGTTCAACCCGCATTCGCCACCCACCACTAAATTCTGAGGTTGGCCTACCGAAATCAGAACGTTCAAATCCCAGTCCAATCAATGTTTGTTCCAGTTCAGCTTCGTAGTTGTCGCCACCCAAAATGTTAAACCGTTCGTTTAACTCGTGAATTTGATCTAATTTTTTCAAATAGGATTCGGAGTGATAATCTTTGTCTACTGAAATCTGTGTATTTAAAAGAGAAATTTTTTGTTGAATGCGCATTAATTCTTCAAAAGCAAGTTCAGTTTCTTCTTTTAAAGATCGTGAATCGCTTAATTTCATTTGCTGTGGCAAATAACCAATAGTTGTATCTTTTGGCAGTCCAATACTCCCTGACGATGGGAAATCAATACCTTTTATAACCTTTAATAATGTGGTTTTTCCTGCCCCATTTTTACCAATCAACCCAATACGGTCTTTTGGATTAATTAAAAAACTGATCTCTTTAAAAAGATCAAAACCACCAAAACTTAAACTTATTTTATCTAAAGAAATCATATTTCTGCTGTAAAAGAGGCCAAAGATAATGATTAAAGATGAATTGAAACCTTAATGGTTATATGACAAAAAAAATACCCTCGCGGGTAATAAAGGAAGGGGAAAGAACTATGGACGCTTTTTGAAGATGATTGATGATTTACAAACCCCTAAACACAAAACCAATCATAAATACAGAAGTTACTTTCCCCTTTTAAGTTTTATTATAGAAATAAAACCAACCATTAAATCAAAACAAAGATAGGCAAAAAAGGTTTTGTCGAATTCCTGTTCAAACCCTAAAATGTGAAAATCAGGCTAAACTGGCGTTGTTTTCCCTAAATGGGAAAATTGGTTTTTGTATGGGAAAATCTGGTGTAATAATGTCCTTCCAGTGTTCATTAATCAGTTATATTTGCAAAAAATAAAACAGTGAGTAGAAAAAAACAAAAGCCTTTTTACGAAGGTTTAGAAATTGTAGATATTGGATCGGAAGGAAAAGCAGTAGCACGAACAGGTGAAATGGTTGTTTTTACAACTTATGCAATTCCGGGAGATATTGTAGATTTACAGGTTACCAAAAAACGGAAAAGATACGCCGAAGCAATTGTTACAAAGTTTCATAAATTTTCAACAGATAGAACTGAAAATTTCTGTGAACATTTTGGAATTTGCGGAGGATGCAAATGGCAAATATTGCCATACGAAAAACAATTGCATTATAAACAAAAACAGGTTCAGGACCAACTTGAAAGAATTGGGAAAATAAAAATGAATGGTTTCCTGCCAATTTTAGGTTCAGAAAAAAATACATTTTACAGAAACAAACTCGAATTTACATTTTCAAATAAACGTTGGCTCACAAAAGAGGAATTTAATTCTGAAACAAAGAATTTGAATGCGTTGGGATTTCACGTTCCGGGATTGTTTGATAAAATAATTAATATAAACAAATGCTGGCTTCAACCTGAACCATCAAATAAAATCAGAAATTTTATTTATGATTATGCAATTGAAAACGAATTGAGTTTTTTTGATATTAAAGCTAAAACAGGGTTTTTACGCACATTAATTATTAGAACAAGTTCAACAGGCGAAATTATGGTAATACTTTCATTTTACCATGAAGACAAGGCAACCCGGGAAGAATTGCTGAGTTCCCTTGGAAATGAATTTCCCGAAATTACATCATTATTATATGTTATCAATTCAAAAGGTAATGATACCATTACCGATCAAGACATTGAAATATTTAAGGGCAGGGATTTCATCCTGGAACAAATGGAGGAGTTAAAGTTCAAGATTGGACCCAAAAGTTTTTATCAAACCAATTCAGAGCAAGCATATAATTTATATAAAGTAGTAAGGGATTTTGCCGAATTAAAAGGCAATGAAACCGTTTATGATTTATACACCGGAACCGGAACAATAGCTAATTTCGTTGCTAAACAGGTAAGTAAAGTTGTGGGGATTGAATATGTACCGGAGGCAATTGAGGATGCCAAAGAAAATTCGAAAATCAATAATATAACAAATACTGTTTTCTACTCAGGAGATATAAAATCTGTATTGAATGATGATTTTATTTTGGAAAACGGACAGCCCGATATAATTATTACAGATCCTCCAAGGGCGGGAATGCACAATGATGTTATTGAATCAATGATTAAATCAGGCGCACAAAAGATTATTTATGTAAGCTGTAATCCTGCAACACAAGCCCGTGATCTGGCTTTGTTTGATGCTAATTATGAAGTTAAAAAAATCCAACCTGTAGATATGTTTCCACACACTCACCATGTTGAAAATGTTGTGTTGCTATGGAAAAGGGATTGATATAAAAGGCTTTAAAATATAGTAGATATTTGTTTGGCATTTTTTTTGTTTAATTTGGCAACAGATTTACAAATTATCCTAATATCAATCAATTATGAGAAAAATAATATTATTTCTGCTGGCCGCATTTCCTATGTTTCTGGCTGGTCAAAATGGGTGCAATTTTTTTGAACATCGTAGTTTTGAAATTGAAAAAACAAATTTGAACACCACTCAAAGTGACTTTGGGCCTGCCTTTGTAAACAATGAATTTTGGTTCTCCGCTTTTACTGCTGAAGAAATTGAAAAATTATCAAAAGGTGAGGCTAAGGAAGTCTTTTATAATCTTTACAGTTCAAAATTAGATATTGAAGGCAATGTTAATGGCGCAAAGAACATTGAGTTTGAAGAAATAAGCAAAGGTTACCATGCTGGACCCGTTTCATACTGTGCCAACACAAACGAACTTTTTGTAACATTAAGTAATTTTGACAATCCTGAAATCAGGAACAAAGTCTACAGGAAAGCCGATATCCGGCTAAAAATTATAGTTGCCCAAAAAGTAGATGGAGTTTGGAAACTAAAGGAAGAATTACCTTTTAATGATCCAACTTATTCTGTTGGTCACCCGGCAGTTTCTGTAACTGGCGACACCCTGTTTTTTTCCTCAAACAAACCAGAGGGTGGTTTTGGCGGCAGCGATATTTACATGTCAGTCAGGGATGCCGGCAAATGGGGACCGCCAGTTAATTTAGGGAATAAGGTAAATTCTGCCAATGATGAAATGTTTCCGTTCTTTTTTGATGGCTCCGTTTTATTCTATTCAACAAATAATGGCGATAATCAATTGTCAAACTTCGATATGCAATATATATGTATTGAAGGAGATCGTTTTGGACCTTCCAAAGCTTTGGATATGTTTAATACTACTGAAGACGATTTTGGTTTGATCATTCACACAACAGGGAAAGTTGGATATTTTGTTTCAAGAAAAGAGGGTGGTTTAGGTGATGACGATATTTACAAAGTTACTTTCAAAGGTGAATATGATCTGGAATTGGTTGTTATGGATAAAAAATCGATGCAGGCAATTACAAATCCAAAGGTGAAGTTTAGCGACAATGTAACTGGTGTTATGTCGGGTGTTTTGTTAACAAGAGCCCTGCCCGAAAATTCAACAATTACTGCTTCAACTGAAATGGAAGGTTATCAAAATGCTTCAAAACGAATTACAAACATTGGAAAACCTTATGGAATTATCAGGGATACTATTTGGGTTGAGAAAGTGGAAATTGGACAAAAGTTTGTGATGGAAAACATATTTTACAATTTTGACAAATGGGATATTTTACCTGAATCGGAAATTGAGCTGAATAAACTTATTAAAATCATGAACGACAACCCAAGCTGGAAAGTGGAATTAGGTTCGCATACCGATGCCAGGGGAAGCGATTCGTACAACGAAAAATTAAGTCAAAAGCGTTCAGATTCTGCAGTGGATTATATTGTTAAAAAAGGAATTGTTAAAAACAGAATTGTTGCTAAAGGTTATGGTGAAACTCAGTTGGTAAATCGTTGCATAAATGGAGTGGAATGTAGTGATGAAGAACACCGCCAAAACCGTCGTACCGAGTTTAAAATCCTTGAAATGGATGGAAAATAGAGTTCATTGTTTTACAGGAAAATGCTGCTTCAAAACAAAGCAGCATTTTTTTTTGGCTAATTTGCCTAAATCAGAATCCATTTAAATCCATTAGAACAGTTGGTAGCAGAAGTAAAAATCCCAAAACAGAAAGGATTATTATAAACGGGGTCACCCATTTAAACCATTTTTCGTAAGGGATTCTTGCGATACCCAAAACACCAATCAAAACACCTGAAGTTGGTGTTATCATATTCGTAAATCCATCACCAAGCTGAAATGCCACTACTGTCGCTTGTCTTGAAATGCCCACCAAATCTGAAAACTGAGACATCATAGGCATTGTTAATGCGGCTTTTCCCGATCCGCTCGGAATAAAAATGTTGAGAAAGGTTTGAATAATATACATCATACTTACTGAACCAACTTTGCCCAAATCTGCCATTGATTGCGAAGCATAATACAATAAGGTATCAATGATTTTCCCGTCTTTCAGGATTACAATAATTCCACCTGCCAGACCCACAACCATTGCCGCCGAAAGAATATCTTTTGCGCCTTCGATAAACGATTTTGTAATTTCATTGGCAGTTTTGCCGACTGCAATTCCCGAAAAAATTCCCAAGGCCAAAAACAGGGTGGCAATTTCCATCACATACCAGTTGTAACCCATTACGCCAATGATCAGAAATACAATTGTAAATGTTAACAGGTTTAAAATATAGTAATGCACTGTTTTTCTGAGCGACAAAAAACCTGCAGCAATAAATATAAAAGTACTGATTGGTACTGCCGGAAAACGCAAACTACTGTTTCCAATTTTTAGATCAGTAATTGGGTAAAAAATAGCAAAAAGAACAAGGGAAACAGATAGAAAGGCAAACGAAATCCAGGCCATTTTGGGAACTATAAATTTGAAATCAACGTTTGTTTCCCTATTTCTGTTTCGCCAGTATTTGTCTTCTTCATAAACGAGCGATTTTTCAGGATTCTTATGAATTTTTGAGGCATATCGTAAAATGAATGCAAAACCAACGAAACTGATAAGCAACCACATAAATATCCGGTATTCGATACCCGAAAATAGTGGCAGATTTGATAACCCCTGTGCAATTCCAACAGTAAACGGGTTTAGAAATGCACCTGCAAAACCAAGCGCAGCAGCAACAAAACAAAGTGAAACCCCAACAATAGAATCGTACCCCATTGAAATGGCAAGCGGCACAAATATGATTGTAAATGCAATTGTTTCTTCACTCATTCCAAAAACAGCACCAAACAGGCTGAAAATAAGCATTATGCCAGCTAGTATAATGTTGTTGACGCCAATCTTTTTTAGCAACCGCGACTTTTCCCATTTTTTCGAAAATTTCAGAAACGAATAAATTCCAATATCGATTGATTTGCTTTCATTTAATATCCAAAAAGCACCGCCAATCATTAGTATAAATGCAATAATATTGGCAGTGTCAACAAAACCATCAAAAAACGACGAAAATATTTGCCAGGTTTGAATATCACTTTCAATATATTGAAAAGTTTCGCTTTGAATTACTTCGCGGGGAATCCCATTTACAATAATAGTTTCCCTTTTAAATTCTCCACCCGGGATTATCCAGGTTAAAACAGCACAGAAAATTATAAGACCGAATATAATTACATAAGTGTGTGGTACTTTTTTTAGCATTTTTTTGATTTTTTGGATGCCCGAAAATAACAAATAAAGATTTTTGAAAGTAATAATTCTCAGGATTTTGGAAATGAATTACTGTTTAATTGAGAACCTATATCGGTTTTCTGAAATCAATTTCGTAACTTTTAGAAACTTTGAATTAAAATTTGTCTTGATGAAAATATTACTTGAAAATATAAAAGAGTTGGTGCAGGCTGTTGAAATACCAATATCATTCAGAGCAGGAGAGGAAATGCGCACTGTTTCAACTATTCAAAACGCTTTCTTAATTATCCGCGATGAGGTAATTGATGAGTTTGGACGGATGGATCAGTTAAAAGATAAATACATGGATGATGATGTGCTTGTTGAAATTGATTGTACAAACCGGCTCGTTTATCCAAGTTTTTGCGATTCGCACACCCATTTGATTTACCCCAATTCGTGCGAAAAGAATTTTATGGGTCGGATAAATAATTTTTCAAGTGACAGAATTCCCGGACTGAAGGACGAAATCCTGAATTTAGCCAGACAACTGCAAAAAACTTCGGAAGAAGATTTGTACAATCTTACTATGGACCGTATTGTAGAAGTGATGAGAATGGGAACCGGTGCGATAGAAATTAAAAGCGGGTATGGATTAACGACTGAAGATGAACTCAAAATGCTCCGTGTTATCAGAAGGGTAAAGGAAGATTCGCCACTTTGTGTTCGTTCCACATTTCTTGGAGCTCATGCAGTTCCTGATAAATACAAAAGTAACGTTTCAAAATATGTCGATTTGGTTATAAACGAAATGATTCCTCAGGTGGCTGCCGATGAACTGGCTGATTTTATTGACGTTTTTTGCGATACTGGCTTCTTTTCTCAGCAAGATACTGACCGGATTTTGATGGCTGGTATTAAATATGGATTGCGGCCAAAACTACATGCGAATCAATTTGGTTTTACTGGCGGTGTGCAGGTTGGGGTGAAATACAACGCTTTATCTGTTGATCATCTGGATTATATTGGTGATGAAGATATTGCTCTTTTAAAAGATTCGGAAACCATGCCGACTATTTTGCCGGGTTCCGCTTTTTTTATGAATTTACCTTTGTCGCCGGTGCGGAAAATGATAGAAGCTGGTTTGCCGGTTGCGCTGGCTTCTGGTTTTAATCCAGTTACAGCACCCAGTGGAAACATGAGTTTTATATCGTCGCTGGGATGCATAAAATACAACATGTCGCCAAAAGAGGTTATAAATGCAACAACGTTAAATGCGGCTTACGCAATGGGAATAAGCGACTCCCTGGGAAGCATTTCAAGAGGAAAAACTGCCAATTTATTTATCACTTCCGATGCAGCCGGAATCGAAAGTCTGCCCTATCATTTTGGGTCGAATATGATTGAAACGGTGATTATTAATGGTGAGGTGCAGAATTTTTAGGCTTGGGATATTTTCATTTTTATATGTTTCATTCGCAGCAATTTAAACAATCATTAAGAGTTTCAAAAGGAGGAGGTATGCATCCTGTACCTGTTGAATATGTAAACTCTACGCATCTTCCTTTTTCCTGATCGTAATAGTATCCGTGTCTCAAATCTCTGTGCGAGCCCGAACGAGGCACAATTAAACATTCTTTACAATCTGGTGCGTCAATAATTTTCAGTTTTGATTCAGGCTTATCATTCAATTCTTGTCTTGGATAAGCTGTAACATCATTTTTAGGAATGAAAATAAATGTGCCACAACTTGTGAAAAAGATTAAGATTGAAATAATCAAAAATATAAATGTGGTTCTCAATGAAATAGTCTTTTTTGATTGGATTAAACTGGTTTGTAAATATATTATTTTATTTCCCAATTATTTTTTAACGATCTGCTTTTCATGCTTGTTTTGTGTGGGAAATGCATTTTTCTTGTATAGAAAAACAAGTTCAAGAAGGTTGTATTTCAGGGTTGGTAATTTTGCTGCTAAGGTTAACGGAAAAAGCAAATAAAGTTTTTTTACACGGATTAAACATTATCTTTTTAGACCATATTTTTTCAAATCGCAAACCGGATTTCAGTTTCTCCCAAATTTTCAGGATTTTTGGTTTTTATTTAGAAGGAAATTCCAATGAAAAAAATTATAGAATGTGTGCCTAACTTTTCGGAAGGACGAGACATGGCGGTGATCAAAGAGATTACAAATGCCATTGAAAGTGTTGAAGGAATACTTTTTTTAAATGTCGATCCGGGCTTAGCAACAAACCGAACGGTTGTAACTTTTGTGGGTTCGCCCGAAGAAGTTGTTGAGGCTGCTTTTCTCGGAATAAAAAAAGCTGCTGAAATTATCGATATGAGGTTTCAAACTGGTGAGC
>JBFHJA010000090.1:0-11520 GCA_041596165.1 Draconibacterium sp.
CACAACTTCATATTCAACTTCTTTCCAGCCTTTTATTGATTCTTCCACAAGAATTTGTGGTGAATATGAAAATGCTTTTTGTGCCAGTGCTTTTAGCTCAGCCTGGTTTTCGCAAAATCCGGAACCAAGTCCGCCAAGTGTGTATGCAGCGCGAATTATAATCGGAAAACCAACTATTTCAGCAGCTTTAAAAGCCTCGTCCATAGTTTTTGCTGCAATACTTTTTGGTGTTTTTATGTCGATTTCAGCGAGCATTTTTGAGAAGAAATCCCGGTCTTCGGTTTCAATAATCGACTGCACTGGCGTTCCTACAACTTTCAAATTGTATTTTTCAAGTACACCCGATTCGAAAAGTGCAACCCCACAATTTAACGCGGTTTGTCCGCCAAAAGCAAGCAAAATACCTTGTGGTTTTTCCTTTTTGATAACCTCTTCCACAAAATACGGAGTTATTGGCAGGAAATATATTTTATCGGCAATGTCAACCGAAGTTTGGATTGTTGCAATATTCGGGTTAATAAGAATTGTTTCAACGCCCTCTTCTTTCAACGCTTTTAACGCCTGTGAACCTGAGTAGTCAAATTCGCCTGCTTCCCCGATTTTCAAAGCCCCCGAACCGAGGATTATCGCCTTTTTTATGTCTGTTTTAATCATCTCTTTACTTTATACTATCAATAAACTCATCAAATAAAAACTCTGTGTCCGTTGGCCCGCTTGATGCTTCGGGATGAAACTGAGTTGAAAAGAAGGGTTTGCTTTTGTGCCTTATTCCTTCGTTGGTATTGTCGTTTACATTGGTGAACAATGGCTCCCAATCGTTGGGCAACGTTTCGGTAGCCACTGCAAAACCGTGGTTTTGTGAAGTAATATAACATTTGTTTGTACCCGTTAAAAGCACGGGTTGATTGTGGCTACGGTGTCCGTATTTAAGTTTATATGTTTCGGCACCGGCCGCACGTGCAAGTAATTGGTTTCCGAGGCAAATTCCCATAATTGGTTTTTCTGCATCGATTACCATTTTTATGTTTTTAACAGTGGCATCGCACATTGCCGGGTCGCCGGGACCATTTGAAATAAACAAACCGTCAAAATCTTCGCCCGAAAAATCATAATCCCAGGGCACGCGGATAACTGTTGTTCCCCTGTCAAGCAAACAACGAATAATATTGTTCTTTACCCCGCAATCAATAAGAACCACTTTTTTGGCACCATCTCCGTACACTTCTTTTTCATCACAACTTGCAATGGCAACAAGGTTTTCCTTGTTTGGGTCGTAAAAATCAATGACTTCGTCTTCAAATTCAATTTTTCCGAGCATTGAACCTTTCTCACGTAAAATTTTTGTTAAGGCTCGTGTGTCGATACCGAAAATGCCTGGAATTTCAGATTCCTTTAACCAATCCGACAAACTTTTTTCTGCATTCCAGTGACTGAATTCAAATGAGTAATCAGAAACAATCAAACCGGTAATGTGCAGTTTGTGTGATTCATAATAGCGATGTATTCCATTTTCTTTTTGGTCGAATGGTACACCGTAATTCCCGATCATCGGGTAAGTTGAAACCAATATCTGACCAGTGTATGATGGATCGGTTAAACTTTCGGGATAGCCCGTCATTGCCGTGTAAAATACCACCTCTCCTGCTACAGATTTTTCACCGCCAAACGATTTTCCGGTAAAAACCGTACCGTCTTCTAATGTTAGTTTTGCTTGCTTAAAATTCAACATATTTCAGTTATTATATAAAAAAAAATGCGTTTGCCTTAAAAAAAGTTCAAACGCATTTTCCTCCATCTTTTATATTAGTAAGTTTTATTCTCTTTCTCATCGAACCCGAAATGATGATATATAAATTTATTGACGGTGCAAAAATATAAATATTTCTTGAACTTTTTTCTTCAAAATAAAAATAAATGAATAAATTTGCACTCAAAATGTATATTTATACAAAATGAAGAGTCGCATACAAAGACAGGTCGAAATCAGGAAAATAATTCAGAATGGAAATGTACGTAGCCAGGAAGAATTATTGGTTGAATTAAAAGCAAATGGCTTTGATTTAACACAGGCCACCTTGTCGCGCGACATGAAGGAGTTACAGATTGCAAAAGTACCGCATCCGGCAAAAGGTTATGTCTATGTTTTTCCCGAAGGAGAGACTAAAAATAATATGATTGTGCAAAATCAGATAAATTATCTGGCGGATGGATTCAGAGATTTACGGTTTTCGGGAAATTTGGCGGTTTTGCGAACTCAACCCGGATATGCCAGTAGCATTGCAGCGGTTATCGACAAGGCAAATTCATGGGAAATATTGGGTACTATTGCCGGAGACGACACGATTCTGATTATACAAAAAGAAGGAATTTCGAAAATGGATTTAATAAATGCATTGATAAAAATAATGCCAAATTTAAAAGGTAAATTATAATTTTTTGGTTGAGATGAATCGACCATGAATAAAGTTAATCACTAAGGATTACAATAGTTATTTTCATGGGAGTTACATCGAATGCAAATAAAAACAAGCACTTGTAGTGAGATGAAAGAATTGAAAAATATTAAAATTGAGGTTGCAAACGAAGAACATGTAAAATATGTTGATGACATAAATGATGCCATCGACATTGCTTCGAAGCAACGGGGGACGGGTATTGCGCGGAGGACATTTGAATATCTTTCAGGGAAAATGACTGAAGGAAAAGCAATTATTGCACTCGACGAAGGTAAATTTGCCGGTTTCTGTTACATAGAAGCGTGGCAGGAAAAAGGGTTCGTGGCTAACTCAGGTTTGATTGTGGTAGATGAATATCGGGGAATTGGTCTTGCAAAAGAAATCAAGCGGAAGGCATTCAATTTGTCGCGTCAAAGATATCCCAATTCAAAAATATTTGGGTTAACAACGGGTTTGGCGGTAATGAAAATCAACCACGAACTAGGATATCGTCCGGTTACTTTTTCAGAATTAACCATGGACGACCAGTTCTGGAATGGTTGTAAAAGTTGCGTAAACTATGATATTTTAACCCGTACCGGACGTTCGAAATGCTTGTGCACGGGAATGTTGTACGACCCGGCCTGGGAAAAAACCACGAAAGGTGCAGAACCTGCCATAAAAAAGCGCAGTTTAATGGATATCATCAAAAAACTAAATCCCGCAAAAATTAGTTTAAAAAACAACAAAGAGGAAAAAGATAGTAATAATAAAAAAGTGATTTCACGGATTTTTCATTCATTGTTTTGAATTGAATTGAGCTGTAATTATCACTTTTGCAAGAAAATATATTATGAACAAAAAATTGGTTTTGGCGTTCAGCGGCGGTTTGGATACCTCGTTTTGCGTGAAATATTTGAAAGAAGAAAAAGGTTTTGAGGTTTACACGGCAATTGCCAACACGGGAGGTTTCTCTGATGACGAGTTGAAAGCAATTGAAGCGCGTGCCTATAAATTGGGTGCAGTAAAACACGTAACGCTCGACGTCACTAATGAATACTATGAAAAATGTATTCGTTATATGGTTTTTGGGAATGTTTTACGCAATAATACATATCCTATTTCTGTAAGTTCGGAGCGTGCTTTTCAGGCAATTGCAACAATTAATTACGCCAAGGAAATAGGGGCGGGTTACATTGCTCACGGAAGTACTGGCGCAGGAAACGACCAAATTCGTTTCGACCTGACTTTTCAGGTACTCGCTCCGGAAATTGAAATTATCACGCCAACCCGCGATCTTTTGTTAAGCCGTCAACAGGAAATCGATTATTTGAAAAAATTTGGTTACGAAGCCGATTTCACAAAAATGGATTATTCAATTAATCAAGGTTTGTGGGGCACAAGTGTTGGTGGAAAAGAAACGTTGAAATCAGGAACCAACCTGCCAAATCATGCTTATCCAAGCCAATTGGAAGCCACCGAAGAAAGGGTTATGGAGCTTCTTTTTGTGAAAGGTGAGTTGAAAAGCATTGACGGTAAATCATTTGAAAACGGTCCAAAAACAATTCAGGCGCTGGAAGAAATTGCATCGAAATATGCTATTGGCCGCGATACACATGTTGGTGACACGATTATTGGTATTAAAGGCCGGGTTGGTTTTGAAGCCTCCGCACCTTTAATTATTATAAAAGCGCATCATTTGCTCGAAAAACATACACTCACAAAGTGGCAATCGTATTGGAAAGAACAACTCGGGAACTGGTACGGCATGTTCTTGCACGAAGCCATGTATCAGGAACCTGTGATGCGGAATATAGAAACCTTCCTCGAATCGACACAGGAAAATGTTACAGGCAAAGTAATAGTGAAACTGAAACCTTATCATTTTGAATTGGTTGGAATTGAGTCAGAACACGATTTAATGAATTCAGCCTTTGGCGAATATGGTGAAACAGTAACAGCCTGGACTGCCGACGACGTAAAAGGATTCACAAAAATCCTTTCCAATTCGTTGAAGATTTATAATGCGGTAAATAAGAAAATATAAGTCTTTTATCCTGACAGCGTCTTTAGACCTGTCAGCGTTAAAAGACTTTCCTGGACTTGTCAGCGTGCGAAGCTCCTGACAACGTCAAAATAAAACAAAATGATAAAAGTTGGAATAATAGGAGGAGCGGGTTACACCGCTGGCGAGTTGTTGCGGATTTTACTCAATCATCCCGAAGTTGAAATCGGTTTTGTGCAAAGTACGAGCAACGCCGGAAACTTAATTTCGGAAGTGCATGATGATTTGTTGGGCGAGTCGGATTTAATTTTTACCGATGAGATGCCTTTCGAAAACGTGGATGTTGTGTTTTTGTGCATGGGACATGGGAAATCTGTTGACTTTATGCAAAAAAGCAGTTTGCCCTGGTCGTTAAAAGTGATTGATTTAAGCCACGATTTTAGACTGAAAAGAGCAGATAATAACTTTGTTTATGGTTTGCCCGAATTGAACCGTGAAATTATTAAAGGCGCGAAATACATTGCAAATCCCGGTTGTTTTGCAACTGGAATACAATTAGCACTTTTGCCTTTAGCAGCCAATAATTTGCTGAATGATGAAGTTCATGTGCAGGCAATTACAGGTTCAACAGGCGCAGGACAAAAACCTACAGAAACTTCGCATTTTAGCTGGCGGAACAGCAATGTTTCGGCCTATAAAATTTTTGAGCATCAGCACGAAGGCGAAATTTTGCAGAGTTTGAAACAGTTGCAACCATCGTTTGACAAGGATTTCAACTTTGTTCCTATTCGCGGAAATCATACACGTGGAATTTTTGTTTCGGCTTATACAAATTTTTCAGGAACGATTGAAGAAGCAAATGAGCTTTTCAAAAAATATTACGAAAAGCACCCTTTTGTTTTTATAGCCGATAAAAATCCAGGAGTGAAACAAGTTGTCAACACAAACAAAGCGGTTATTTATCTTGAAAAACACGGGAACAAGCTGGTAATTATAAGTATTACCGATAATTTGATAAAAGGAGCTTCAGGACAGGCCGTTCAAAATATGAACCTAATGTTCAGCCTCGATGAAAAAGCGGGACTGAGCTTGAAACCTGTGGCATTTTAATAAAGAATAGAACACAGTTAACGCTGATTTTGCAGATTATCACAGATTGAAATCAGCGAATATCAATCGAATCAGCGTCATCAGCGTTCCAATACAAAAAACATGAAACTATTTGACGTTTATCCACTTTTCAACATTACCCCTGTAAAAGCCAAAGGCTGTTACGTTTGGGATTCTGAGGGCAAAAAATATCTTGATTTGTATGGCGGTCATGCCGTAATTTCAATTGGGCACAGCCATTTCCACTATGTGCAAAAAATCACTGACCAGCTTTCCGATATCGGGTTTTATTCCAATTCAATTCAAAATCCGTTACAGGAAGAACTGGCAAAGAAACTTGGCGAAATTTCAGGTTGTCCCGATTATCAGCTTTTTCTGTGCAATTCGGGAGCTGAAGCCAATGAAAATGCCATAAAATTGGCTTCGTTTGTAACGGGTAGAAAGAAATTTATAAGTTTCACTAAAAGCTTTCATGGGCGTACTTCGGCGGCTGTGGCTTTGACTGATAACCCGAAAATTATAGCACCTGTCAACGAAACTGAAAATGCGATAATTTTGCCTTTCAACAATTTGGAAGCAACTGAAGATGCGTTGAAAAATGGCGATGTGGCAGCAATTATTATTGAAGGAATTCAGGGAATTGGG
Source organism: Draconibacterium sp. (assembly GCA_041596165.1). Classification (GTDB taxonomy): domain Bacteria; phylum Bacteroidota; class Bacteroidia; order Bacteroidales; family Prolixibacteraceae; genus Draconibacterium. The sequence goes on from JBFHJA010000090.1 coordinate 6,196, forward strand.
GGAATACATATTCCCTCAACAGAATATTTGAAGGGATTGAAAATGTTGGCTGAAAAATATGGAAGCCTTTTAATCTTGGATGAAATCCAATCGGGTTATGGGCGTAGCGGGAAATTTTTTGCCTATCAGTATTCTGATATTCAACCTGATATTATTACAATGGCAAAAGGAATGGGAAACGGTTTTCCCATTGGCGGGGTTTTAATTCAGCCCGAAATTAAGCCGTGGTCGGGGATGCTGGGAACAACTTTTGGCGGAAACCATTTGGCTTGTGCCGCTGGAATTGCGGTTTTGGAAGTCATGAAAAACGAAAAACTTATTGAGAATTCGGAAACGGTTGGGAATTATATCATGGAAAAGTTGTCCGAAATTAGTTCCGAATACGAAATCCGTGGTTTGGGATTGATGATTGGTATCGAATTTAAATTTCCAATTAAAGAATTAAGGAATAAGTTACTTTTTGAACACGGCGTTTTTACCGGTGTTTCAGGTCAAAATATAATTCGTTTGTTGCCACCATTAAGTTTAACAATTGAACAGGCCGATATATTTCTTGCCGCTTTTACCAAAGTTTTTGCCGATATTTCAACTCAATAAAAAATAACAAACAATGGAAAATAAAAAAATAGCCATCATCGGTGTAGGAAATATGGGAGGTGCAATTGCCGTAGGATTGGTAAAGTCGGGTTTTGTTTCGGCTACAGATATTTTTGTGGCCGATAAAAAAGATTCAACGCTTGAAAAGATGAAAGCTTTGGGCGTGAACTCGTACAATAACAATTTGGAAGCTGCAAAAAACGCCGATGTGGTGATTGTAGCTGTAAAACCCTATCATATTGAAGGTGTACTTAATGAATTGAAACCAGTTTTAGCAGCCGATAAAATACTTATTTCAATTGTTGCTGGCGTAGGAATCGATGAGCTCGGCGAAATGGCGGGTAAAGAAATCCCGATTTTCAGGGTAATGCCGAACACAGCTATAGCTTTGCAGGAATCACTTACCTGCATTTCGGCAAACGGAAATACTGCACTTTATAAAGATTACGTGGTGGAACTTTTCAATAATTTGGGTAAAACCGTTGAAATTGGCGAGGAATTGATGGCTGCGGCTACAGTACTTTCATCGTGCGGAATTGCCTATGCACTGCGATATATTCGGGCTGCCATGCAAGGTGGAATTGAAATTGGATTTGGGGCTGAAATGGCGCAATTTATTACGGCTCAAACTGTTAAAGGCGCTACTGAATTGATTTTGCAATCGGGTAATCATCCCGAGCGTGAAATCGACAAAGTAACAACGCCAATGGGAGTTACAATTACTGGCTTGAACGAAATGGAACACAAAGGATTTAGTTCTTCACTGATACAGGGCGTTTTGGCGTCGTATAAAAAAATTAAACCAGCGAAATAGGATGGTTAAATCGTTTTTGGGATTACTCACCCAGATTGCGACTACGTCACAATCGTCCCTCTCTATGCGTAGAGGGGGAGAAGAGGGAGAGTCCACCAATATTTAACTTGAAGCATAAGCAACAAAAAATGCAATTTCGATATAAAAAAATAACGGTAAAAATTGGAAGTAATGTACTGGCCAAATCCGACGGAACACTCAATGTTTCGAGGATTGCTCACTTGGTTGACCAAATTGCTTTTCTTCGTAAAAATGGAGTCGAAGTTGTTGTGGTTTCTTCCGGTGCAGTTGCGGCTGGTAGGGCGGTTTTAAAACCTTCAAAAAAAACAGATGCAGTTTCTCAACGCCAATTGTGGGCTGCACTGGGACAGGTAAAATTAATTAGCCGGTACTCCGATTTTTTTGGCGAACATGGGTTGGTTTGCGCACAGGTTTTAACGACAAAAGAAAATTTTTCGAGTCGTGCGCACTACCTGAACATGAAAAACTGTTTCACAACTTTGCTCGAAAATAAGGTGATTCCGATTGTAAATGAAAACGATACAATTTCGGTGACCGAATTAATGTTTACCGACAACGACGAACTTTCGGGTTTAATTGCTTCCATGGTAAATTCAGATGTTTTGATTCTGCTCACCAATGTTGACGGGGTGTACAACGCAAATCCAAAAGATGAAAATGCTCAATTGATTCAGCAAATCGAAATAAACGATATCGAACCTGAGAATGCAATTTCAGCGGATCGCTCTGATTTTGGGCGGGGTGGAATGTTGACAAAATTTCGCATTGCTCAAAAAGTGGCAGGTGATGGAATTGGCGTTCACGTTGCAAATGGCACTTCTGAAAATGTGTTAATTGATTTGTTGAATATTCAAAAAGACTTGAAACACACTTTCTTTGTGCCCAACCCAAAAACTGCTAATGGGGTTAAAAAGTGGATCGCCTACTCCGATGATTTTGCAAAAGGCAAAGTTACCGTGAACCAAGGCGCTATAAAAGCGTTGAATTCTGAAAAGGCCGTGAGTTTGCTGCCAGTAGGAATTGTGAAAGTAAACAGCGAATTCAAAAAAGACGATTTAATAAAAATTATTGACGAAAACGGAAAAGTAATTGGCATTGGAAAAGCCAGTTACGGTTCTGATAAACTCGAAAACGAAAGGCTATCGGACAAGCAAAAGCCAATCGTGCATTACGATTATTTGTATTTAGAGAACAAGAAATAATTCGGGAATAGTTATTTTCTTGTCTTGTGTCTTGCATCTATTAATCTCAGATTAAAAAGAAAATGAAAATACAACAACAACTGCAAAACGCCCTCGATGCCTCCCGAAAACTAAATCTGGTGGAAAATGAAACGGTAAAAAAAGTGTTGCACGAATTGGCAAAACAAGCCCGTGCAAATACCGATTTTATTCTTGTTGAAAACCAAAAAGATTTGGAGCGAATGGATTCCGAAGATCCAAAATTCGACCGTTTGAAGTTGACAGCAGAACGGATTGAAGGAATTGCTTCCGATATTGAAAACGTTGCCAATTTAGAAAGTCCTGTTGGTAGGGTTTTGAAAGAAACAGTGCGTCCAAATGGTTTAAAAATTAGCAAAATAACAGTTCCATTTGGTGTAATCGGGATTATTTATGAAGCCCGCCCAAATGTAACTTTCGATGTTTTTGCTTTGTGTTTGAAGTCAGGAAATGCTTGTGTATTAAAAGGTGGCAGCGATGCAATTGATTCAAATACAGCCATTGTTTCTATTATTCAAAGCGTTTTGAAGCAGTTTGATTTAGATGAAAATATCGTAACACTTTTACCTGCAGGCCGCGAAGAAACCAACGAAATGTTGCGCGCCCGGGGTTATATTGATTTGATAATTCCGCGCGGAAGCCAATCATTAATTGATTTTGTGCGTGAAAATGCTACAATCCCTGTAATTGAAACTGGAGCAGGAATTTGCCACACTTATTTTGATGAATTTGGCGATGCCGAAAAGGGCCGCGAAATAATTTTCAATGCAAAAACCCGCCGTCCTTCGGTTTGTAATGCATTGGATTGTTTAATAATTCATGAAAGCAGGTTGAATGAATTGCCCAACTTCGCAAAAAAACTAAGTGAGGAAAACGTATTGATTTTTGCTGATGATAAGTCGTTTGAAAAATTAGCAGGTGTTTATCCATACGATTTGTTGCATAAGGCTTCCCCTGAATCGTTTGGGACTGAATTTTTGTCCCTCAAAATGTCAGTTAAAACTGTTTCGAATTTCGATGAAGCGCTGGCACAAATTAACAAGCACAGCTCAAAACACAGCGAAGCAATTATTTCGGAGAATGCCGAAAATATTAAGAAATTCAGGAAAATGGTGGATGCTTCTTCTGTGTATTCTAATGCATCGACTGCATTTACTGATGGCGCACAATTTGGGTTGGGTGCTGAAATTGGAATCAGCACACAAAAGTTGCACGCCCGCGGCCCCATGGCTTTGGAAGAACTCACAAGCTACAAATGGATTGTGGATGGTGACGGGCAGGTGCGTCCAAAATAACTTCTCTTTTTGTTGTCCTGTTGTTTAAATTTAATTGTCTCATACCTATAAAAAAAATGAAAAAATTCACTTCAGTAAAAGATATTCCGAGTATTGCGGAAGCGTTAAAAGTTGCTTTCGATGTTAAGAAAAATAAGTTTGCCTACCAGCATCTGGGGAAAGATAAAACCATGGTTTTGATTTTCTTCAACTCCAGTTTGCGAACAAGGTTGAGTACCCAAAAAGCTGCACAAAACCTTGGTATGAACGCAATTGTTCTTAACGTTGGCGAAGAAAGCTGGCAAATGGAATCGGAGTTGGGTGTGATAATGGACGGCGACAAACCCGAACATTTATTGGAAGCAATTCCTGTAATTGGGCAGTATTGTGATGTGATTGGCGTTCGTGCATTTGCTAAATTCAAAAATCGCGAAGATGATTATTCCGAAAAAATATTGAACCAGTTTGTAAAATATGCTGGTGTTCCGGTTGTTAGTATGGAAGCAGCAACCCGCCATCCGCTGCAAAGTTTTGCTGATTTGGTAACTATCGAAGAATACAAAACAAAACCTCGCCCAAAAGTTGTTTTAACATGGGCGCCGCATCCACGCGTTTTGCCGCAAGCTGTTGCTAATTCGTTTGTTGAATGGATGCGCGAAACCGATTACGAGTTAGTGGTAACTCACCCCAAAGGATATGAACTTGCACCCGAATTTATGGGTGATTTAAAAGTGGAATACGACCAGAAAAAGGCTTTTGAAAATGCTGATTTTATTTATGCAAAAAACTGGTCGGCATACAACGATTATGGTCAAATTCTCTCCAAAGATTTTGCGTGGACAGTAAACGAAGAAAAAATGGCGCTTACCAATAATGCGAAATTTATGCACTGTTTGCCAGTCCGCAGAAATGTAGTTGTTACAGATGGAGTAATTGATAGTCCAAATTCTATTGTAGTCCAGGAAGCTGCCAACCGCGAAGTTACTGCACAGGCAGTTTTGAAAATGATTTTGGAAGATATTGGGTGATGCGGTTTTCGAACCGCACAAACATTGGCAAATCGGAATTCGTTGCACCCGTTATGGGGGAAAATAAATAATTTCCTATTTTTGCATGTAGCACGTTATAATTATGAAGTCAATTACTATCGACATATCTGATAAAGTTTATAGCCAATTTCGCTGGCTTTTAAATCAATTGCCTAAAGGAAGCTTTAAAATCTATGATGAAGACCCCGATATTCTTACCGCAAATGAAAAGAAAGAACTTTATGCTATCCAAAATAAGATTGAAAAAGGTGATTTAAGTGATTTTGTGGACTGGGATGAAGTGCAAGCAGATTTTTAATGTATTCACTTACAATTCATAAGAAAGCCTTAAAATTTCTGAATTCTCAGAC
>JBFHJA010000091.1:0-11493 GCA_041596165.1 Draconibacterium sp.
GGTGAGTCGGATAACCATTGAAGTACAATCTGGTTTTGCCAGCTTGCATCCTGCATCAACATATCCGGAACATTTTCAGCCCATGTTTTTATCCAGGCATTTGTTATTTCGCCTGTTTGCTTTTTAAAGATGCCGTAACCCGTTCCAACTGAAACAATAGCAAGATTTTCAGCATTCATTTGCCAGCGAAATGGAAATCCTTTTAATGTTGCTACCATAAGCAAAGTTAATGCCGGGTTATTTGCTGTACTGACGCCACCATCTACAAATGCTGCCCTTTGCCTGTCTCCGACGTCAATCAATTGAGGAACAAAATAGGTAGGCGCAGCACTGCTGGCCCGCACTGCCTGCCAAAGTGGTATGTTTTTGTTTTTCCCTAACTGGGTATTAAAAAACTTCCCTTTCGGATGATTGATTAATGGCCAGGTACTGTTTGTATCAGCCCGTTTTGCTACAATACACAAACCGGTTTTAATTTGATCGCTTTCTAAAGTCATTGTACCAAAAATAGCTTTCAGATTATCTTCCAAAGCCTTATAATCATAGCTGGCTTTTAAGAATTGCCAGGTTTGCAAAGGATTGTACCACTTTTTCTTTTGTCCGAATATTTCGCCTCCGAGTTTCATATATAAGGCAGCTATTTCGTCAACGCTTTTACCAATCGCCAAAGCCGCAGCAATAATTGAACCTGTTGAAGTTCCGCCGATGAGGTCGAAATAATCGCAGAGCAGTAATTCCGGATCATTTTCTTTTGCACGAAGAATAGTTTCTATTTTTTTTAAATACCCCAGTGTCAGCGCTCCTCGAATTCCTCCGCCATCTAATGAAAGTATCCTTTTGGGGCCGTTTTGAGGATCGAAATGTTCATGTAACGTTTTTTTCATTTTGATTTATTTTAATTGTTGAAGTATTCTTTCATATCGAAAACAGTAATTTAAAAACCGACAAGTAAATTCAAATAGAAAACGCATTTTGAGTTTTTATTTGATAAAGAAATGATTTAATCGATGAAATGTACGAATTAATTTTTCATTATTTAGAATATGTCTACATAAAATATTAAGGATTTTTGTAAAAAAAAAGTAAGAAATCGCAATTTAAATCGGCCCTAAATTGCTTAAAATTAGATTTATCCGTAATTTTAATCATCAAAAATATCTTTTGCAATAACTAAAATATCAACATCATGGCACATGAATCAATTGAAGAATCAATCTGTTGCCCCAAATTTGAACCGGCTCCCTGGGATGGGAAAGTTTTTGAATGGAAAAACAAAAAATTTATCAAAGACAGCATTTTTACTCTCTTTTATATGCCTGTCAATTTTGGTAGTGTAATGAAAAAATTAGATAAAATAACAGCTCATAAAAATGCCAAAGTTCCAGATAACATGGCTCTTTCTGACCATATTTCAAAATGGAAAATGGATATTTACCTGGCAGTTGACAAAAAAATACAGGGAGCACAAAACACAACAATGAGTGGTACTTTTGTAAGCAAAGTTTACGAAGGCTCATTCGGTGAAACTGGAAAATGGCATAAGAATTTCAAAACATGGTGCATTGCTCAGGGACACAAAATGATTAAAATCTATAAATGGTACACAACTTGTCCGAAATGCGCCAAAAAATATGGAAAAAACTACGTTGTTTTTTTAGCTGAAGTTGAAAAGGAAAAGAAATGAGTTAACGGATAGTTTTTAATACAGTTCCATGTATCAAACATCCCGGCATTATTTCAATCAATCTTCACCCTCAGCCCATCATACCCAACAAAAACATTCACCGGCAATTCTTTAATAATATCTTCATATTTACCAAAATCGTGGCTTAAATGCGTCAAATATGCTTTTTCAGGATTGATTTCATTGATTACATGAAGTGCTTCTTCAAGATTGAAATGTGAAATATGCTTTTCCCTTCGAAGACAATTGATAATTAAAATCCGGCTTCCTTTTATCTTTTCCATTTCTTCGGCAGGAATAAAATTGGTGTCGGTAATATAGGTTAAATCCCCCACCCTGAATCCATATACCGGCAGTTTGTGATGATAACAACGGATTGGGATAAACTCAATTCCGTCAATTTTAAATTTATTTCCATTGATAGTGTGTAGTTGCATTTTAGGAACACCGGGGTATTTAAAATTGGCAAATACGTAGTGGAAAATTCTCTTTATTGCTTCCTGCACACGTTCTTCGGCATAAATATCTGTTGGGTGTTTTTGCCGCCAATTGAAAGAGCGAATATCGTCAAGTCCAAAAATATGATCGACATGTTCGTGCGTTAAAAGTATTGCACGTAGTGAATTTACTTCTTCTCTTAACATTTGCGTCCTGAAATCCGGTCCGGCATCAATAACAAAGTTCAGGTCATTAATTTTTAACAACAATGACGAGCGTAACCGCTTATCTTTAGAATCATTCGAAAGGCACACTTCACAATCACATGCAATAACAGGTACTCCTTGAGATGTACCTGTACCAAGAAATGTAGCTTCAATTTTTATCTTTTCGGGTTGTTTCACGCGGCAAAATTAACAAATGCAATGCTTTAATCACGAATATCTCTATTTTTACCAAAAAAATTCAGAATGGCAAAGCTCTTTCTTGTTCCTAATGTTTTAAGCGAAGGCGACTGGCAAAATGTATTACCAGCCCAATTATTTCAGATTCTTACGGATACAAGGTATTTTATAGTGGAAGATATCCGCACAGCGCGAAGATTTTTAAAACTGGTAAATAAGGAAATCAACATTGATGAGTGCACTTTTTATGAGTTGAACAAACGAACAAAACACGCTGAAATCCCAGCCTTTTTAAAACCAATAGAACAAGGATTTGATGTTGCTGTTATTTCGGAAGCAGGATGCCCCGGAGTTGCTGATCCAGGTGCCGATGTTGTAAAAATTGCACATCAAAAAGAATATAAAGTCATTCCTATTGTTGGGCCATCTTCGGTTTTGCTTGCTTTAATGGCTTCTGGAATGAACGGACAGAATTTTGCATTCAAAGGTTACCTGCCTGTTAAACCTGCCGAAAGGGTGAAAGAAATTCAGATACTCGAAAAACGTGTAATCAACCAGCGCCAAACACAAATTTTTATTGAAACACCATACCGCAACAATCATTTAATAAGCGATTTACTAAAATCATGTTCTCCAAACACCCTACTTTGCATTGCCGCAAATATTACCGGCGAGAATGAGTTTATTGCAACAAAAACCATTCAGCAGTGGAAAAATAAAGTACCCGATTTACACAAAATACCAGTGATTTTTCTTTTGGGATCTTAGCATAGAAACCATGTAAACACCATATTTTCAATCTTTCAAAACAATAACAGATTAAAGAATCCTATTGTTTTTTATGTTAGATTGTCTTAAATTGTATGATTTATAAATCATACACAATGAAAATCGACGCAATTACTTTTAATGGTTCGGAAAAAACTGATTTAGACAAAAGCCAATATTCTGATGAAAGTCTTGAATTGCTGAGTTATTATCAGATTGAAACTACACAACGGGGAGATGATAAACGCAAAAAATTAGTATTCAAAAAAGACCAGATAATTGAGTTTGAGTTTGAAGATGGCACAAACTGGATTTCAAGTCCGGATACTTTAGATGATATATTTCCCGAATTGATGACATCTGCGAATCGTGCCACAACAGAAGAAGGTGTTTTTGAATTACCTGTTGAAATAAGCACCGGAAGTTCCGACCGGTCGATTGTTGGAAAAATAGTGTTAAAGGCAATTAAAATTTTCTCGAAAAAAGTTGCAACAAAGGAAGTTAAAGAACTGGCTACAAAACTCGAAGACAAACAATTGGAAGGTAAAATAGGCCTTTACGGTTTAAGTTCTGATTTTCAGCTTATTGATTTCATTCCTGACAATAGCGCAAACCCGTATCTTGTATTAATTCATGGAACGGCATCTTCAACAAAAGGATCTTTTGGAGAAGCAGTTGGAACTGATTTTATGAGTTTTATCCATGAAACTTATGATAAACGGATTCTTGCATTTCAGCACCGTACTTTATCTGAAAATCCCCTTCAAAACGTAAAACAATTAGTTTCAGTGTTGCCAAATAACTGCGTGCTGCACCTCATAACCACTTCGCGCGGAGGTCTTGTAGGTGAAATTTTATCCCGGTTTTGCAATAGCACTTCTTCAAATGGTTTTAATTCAACTGAAATGGCCATTTTAAAAAAGGAATACCCAAAAGATTACTACTCGGAAATTGAAAAAACCATAAATGAAATAAATGCAATTCTGCTCATCAAAAAAATTAAAATTGAAAAATTCATTCGCATTGCCTGTCCGGCAGGAGGAACAACTCTCGCTTCAAACCGACTGGATTTTTTCCTGAATATTACTTTAAATCTTATCGGAATTGCAACAGGATTGGCAGCCAACCCAATTTATATGGCATTCAGAAACCTTACTGCTGCGGCAATCGACAGTAAAAATAAACCGGAAGTTTTACCCGGTCTGGAAGTTCAAAATCCGGGATCGCCATTTATAAAAGCATTAAATTGTCCGATGGATTTGGAAAATCCTGATGGACGGATTGTTATCAACAATTCTCTTGTAGTTATAGCAGGTAACTCTAAACCAGCATTAAAACTGAATGCCATTTGGATTATTGCCAGCAAACTGTTTTTTCTGCGTAAAAATGATTTGGTTGTTGATACTGAAACAATGACTTTGGGAACAAGAAGATCGGGTAAAGTGCAAAGATTCTTTTATGAAGACAACCAACTTAATCACTTCAAATATTTTGAAAACAGCATTACTAACCAAGCAATTTTAACTGCTTTAAAATCTGAATGGGGAACACAGTTACCGGGTTTTACGGACGAGCCACTCTCCATTTCAGTTGCATCTGATAGAAACATAATCCTTAAGCTTGACGGTGGTCAATTATTCAGTAAAGAAGTTACCGGCACAAAACCAATTGTGTTGTTGTTGCCCGGAATTATGGGATCGAACCTTGAATACGACGACAAGTTACTGTGGATCAATTATATTAGAATCATTTCCGGCAGGCTTTCTGATTTAAAAATAAGCAACAAAATAAATGCAACTTCACTGGTTTCAACTTCCTATAAACGACTTGCCGAAGAACTGGAAGACAACTACGATGTTGCAACATTTCCGTTTGACTGGCGATTACCACTGGAAGATTCTGCAGCGCTTTTAAACAAAAAAGTAAAGGAGTTGATGAAACATGGTCAACCCATAAAAATGATAGGTCATTCAATGGGAGGTGTACTTATTCGTGATTTTATTGTATTGCACAAAGATACCTGGACGAAACTCAATAATTCCAACGGTTTCAGATTGATATTCCTTGGTGCTCCGTTAAATGGTTCATATCGGATTCCCGCAGTTCTGTTTGGTATGGACAGATTGATTGACAAGTTAAGTTTAATCGATTTAGTTCATTCAAAAGATGAATTGCTTAAAATTTTCTCGGGATTTAAAGGCCTGTTAAGTTTACTCCCACTGGATGGTGAGCATGATTTTTCAAATCCTGAAACCTGGAATAATATGCTTAATGGTTTGGATTATGATTCGAACGATAACAATAATTGGCCGGTTCCTTCCGAAGAAAACCTGACTTGGTTTGCCGGATACAAAAGCAAAATGAAGGATGCCTTGCTTGAGGAAGATCTCAAAAATGCAGTCTATGTTGCCGGACGCGACAAAGCAACTCCCTGCAATTTCAGGATTGATGAAAAATGTTCAGGAAAAGAACTTGTTTTTATGAGTACTGGCGAAGGAGACCAAAGCGTTACATGGGACAGCGGTATCCCAAAACTAATGATCGATAAAAATTCAGTCTATTATGTTAATGTTTCGCACGGTGAACTGGCTTGCCACACCGATATGTTTAAGGGAATAAAAGAGATACTTATAAATGGCAGTACCAATTTATTTTCCGACAAACGTCCGTCATTACGCGGAGATGAGTTACTGTTTAAATCTCCTGATTTCCGCGATTTTGACCTCTCGCAAGCTGGCGTTGATTTTTCAGTGTTAGGAATTGGTGGCGCAACTGAACCTCACATGGAATTACCGCCAATTTCGGTTTCCATTAGTCACGGTGATCTTTATTATTCAAAATACCCGTTATTGGCCGGGCATTTTGAAGAGGATGGAATTTTATCGGCAGAAAAAGAAATAAATAAAAATCTTGGCGAAGCATTAAATTACAGACATAGTCTGGGCATTTACCCGGGACCAATTGGAACCAACGAACTGTTTTTATCTGACCAGTCGGGTTTTAGGGGAGCAGTGATTATTGGATTAGGTAAACCCGAAAATCTAACTGCTTCAGAACTGACAAAAACAGTAGAACAAGGTGTTTGCAAATATCTGCTGAATTTTAAAGAGGGATCCAATTTGGGTGATAAATCCGGCATTAACATTCAATCAATTGGTATTTCGTCGTTGATAATTGGCGGTGGTTATGGTGGTTTAAAAATTGAAAATTCGTTAAAAGGTATTATACAAGGGGTACACAATGCAAATCAGAAAGTTAGAAACCTTAATTTGAAAAACACCCCACAAATAGGTAATATCGAATTTGTTGAGTTGTTTGAAGATTCGGCAGTTGGAGCACTTTACTCACTTGGAAGAATAGAAAAACAGGAAACAAGGTCGTTCAGAATTATAATGGAAGAAAAGAAACTTCACACTTTACTTGGCTCAAGAAAGCGCATCCCCAACGAAATATCAACAGATTGGTGGAACCGGATTACCGTTAAAAAGGTGGAAAATACAGACACTGCTAAAACTGTAAGATGCCTCACTTTTAGCGCCTCAACAAGCCGTGCATTCGAAAAGGAAATTGAATTGATTTCAACCCCGGCACTCATGGAGGGTGCAATAAAAGGAATGTCAACAAATAACCGGTGGACTCCTCAAAGTGCAAAAGCAATTTTCGAATTACTGATTCCCAACGATTTTAAAGAACAACTAAAAAGACATGGAAATATCAACTGGATTTTAGACGCTTACACGGCAGAATACCCTTGGGAATTGTTGCTTGACGAAATTTCCGATACACGACCATTGTGCGTGGCCTCGGGAATGATCAGGCAATTGACAACACAAAACTACAATCAGGTTATCAAGTCAACACCAAAAAACAATGCACTTATAATTGCTGATCCCGATTTAAAAGGCTTCGCATCACAACTGCCCGGTGCTTTAAAAGAGGGCCAGCAGGTGGCGGCAATGCTTTCAGAACAAGGAATCCATACAACAACAAGCTACAAAGGCACAAGTGATGAAATTATCGAGAAACTTTTTTGTAACGAATATCGCATAATACATTTATCAGGTCATGGGATTTTTAACGAGGATCAATCAAAGGGTTCGGGAATGGTTATTGGTAAAAACATGTTTTTATCGACCCGGGAAATACGGCAAATGAGTACAGCACCTGAACTTGTATTTGTTAATTGCTGTCATATTGGTAAAATAAGCGGGAGTGCTGAAGAACTCTATCAGCAGAGATATAAACTTGCTGCAAATATCGGAACACAATTAATTGAGAACGGAGTGCGCTGTGTTATTGCCGCAGGCTGGGCTGTTGACGACAGCGCCGCACTTGAATTTGCCAACGTTTTTTACGATCGGATTTTAAGTGGTTACACTTTTGGTGATTCGGTTAGTGAAGCACGCAAAATAGTTTTCGCAAAATACAGCAGCACCAATACCTGGGGTGCATATCAATGTTATGGCGATCCGTTTTACAAATTCGAACAAAGGAGGCTCGACAATAAAAAGCACAGGAAAACTTATATGATTTCGCAGGAAGCTGAAATCGATCTCCTGAATTTGCTGAATGAATTGGACATCGGCAAAAATTCAACAGATGAATATATTAAACAACTGGATGAAATATGCGAGGGAGTTGACACTGCAAAAATCAGAACACCAACTATTACTGAAAAGGAGGCATTGATTTATCTTGAATTAAAGCATTATAACAAAGCCTGTGAAAAGTTTAGTGCGCTTTTAAAGGTTGAAGATGCCTCGTTTTCATTTTCAGTAGCCGAAAAGTATTACAATGCAATGGCAAAGAAAATTACAAGTGAATTTAAAGATTTCCTGACTGCTGAGAATTTAGAAGATGAAACTGAGCAGCAAAAAATAACTGAACAAAAAAGAGCAGAAAGTTTAAAAACATTGAACGAAGTTACTGCTGATTTAGAAGCACTTGTAAAATTAATCCCCTCATCTGAGAGATTAAATATTCTTGGTAGCACTTATAAACGCAAAGCTTTTGTTACAGGTAAAAATAAGTTTGAAACGTATGAAAAGGCAGCGCTTAATTACCAAAAAGCATATTCGCTTTCGAGAAACTGGTACTCACTCACCAACTGGATGGTATTGGAAAGTGCTTTGGTTATGTCGAATTTGCACTCTTGGGACAGTGAAGTAAACACAAAAGACGAAAAATTAGGTTACAGGTTAATCTCTTACGACCAAGCACTTGGCCTACTTGATGAGGCCACAACTTCGCTGTTCGACAGCGAACGAATGAGTTATTGGGACATGCTTGCCGAAATCAATATTAGACTGTGCAAATACATTTTACAGTTCTCAAAGACAACAGGTAAAAATTTGTCAGAAAATATTAGTCAGCAAGATATTTATAATGAAATTGGAGAGCTTTGGAAAAAAGCCGGTTCGAAGGGGAAGCGTTTTGCCGAAATCGAGCACCTTGAGTTTATTATTGATGCACTTTCAATAACTAAAAATAAGATTCCAAACTCTTTGGCATCAAAACTTGAACAGTTAAAAAAGAATTTAATTAAACAAATTGAAGTCTGAAAAAAGACTGTAATCCAGCTCATATTGCATAAAACATTTAAAAACTATTTTTCAAAATCAACTAAAAATAAAATACAATGAACAAGTATTACGATGTACACAACCACCTATTCAACAAACACTTTCTGGGTAAAGAACTTTTATACAGAATGATGAAGGAACTAAGAAAATTTATTGATCTACAGAAAGACCGTAGTTTAGACAGAGGTCCTGACCGGGGTTTAAAAAATGTAATTACCTCCTTAAAAAGATATAGGAAAGCGATAAAAGTTTTTACTCAAAAAAACTCAATTGCTATTTATGAAGAGTTGGATAAAACCTACAAAGGCGAATTTATTCTCACTCCATTAACCTTCGATTTGACTTACTGTTTTGCACCATCATCTGACCGTGACTTACCTTCCGATCCGCAGGAAATAATTAAAGATGCAATTGAAGATGAAATGAATGTAATGTTTAACATGGTCGAAGATCAAACACGAAGTATGTCGCGGGTCTTTAATCCGTTTGCAGAAAGTGAAGAAGACAAGCTTTGGAATGAATTTCTCGAAGAAAAAGAGGAATTTATGAAGAATGCAGAAGAATTCCAGCAACTGGATGATGCTCCAGATTCTGATGGAACCAGAGGAATTTTTAAGAAACGTAGCCCCTTTGATGGCTGGAATGAACAACTCAGGCAAATTGAGGAATTAAAAAAACATCCAGATTACAAAGATATTGTTTATCCGTTTTTGGCCATCGACCCACGCAGACCAGGAATTGCAGAGTATGCCAAAGCCAATGTTGGCAAAGGAAAAATGTTTGCAGGCATAAAACTTTATTGCCCCAACGGTTACTCACCCACCGATCCGCTACTTTTTGGATCGGAAGGAAAAAGAGACGGAATTTATGCTTTTTGTGAAGACAACGGAATACCGGTAACAGCACATAATTCCGATGGTGGATTTGCAACACTTGCGAAGAGTGTTGTTATCAACGGGTTGATTCATGTAAATGGCAAGTTGATACAACTAAACAATGAACTCTTGAAATTTTCAAAAGCTATTACAGACAAAGATGCGATTTACGAACGTGCTCTGGCAATAAACCACCCACTCATTTGGGGAATAGTAGCTGAAAAATACCCAAACCTTCTGCTTAATCTGGCTCATTTTGGTGGTGGACGTCAGTTGGAAGCCGCTATTGATAATCCTGATAACCTGGATTTGTGGTCAAACAGAATTATTGAATTACTAAAAGATAAACGCTACAATGTTTATACTGATGTGTCATGTTTCAGTGAATTTAGTTCTATTGACAAACTAATTGCCAGCAAAGTTTATCCTGAGATTAAAAAGCGAATACTTTACGGTTCCGACTACACATTATTATTACTTTTTGAAGATGATTTTGACGAAAATATCCGCCTGTTCAGAAACAAATTTGGTAGCGATTTTGATATCATTGCCCGCGAAAACCCAGAAGTGTTTTTGAAAAATGTAATTTAAATATTTTCTATTTATTGGGATAATTGTCGATACAAAAAATATTAAAGAAGGAGACAGTAATACCCTTTGATATGTAATGGCAATTTTCCTTTAATTCCTCAGAATGGTATTTACTGGATTATGCAGAATTACACCAACATTTGATTGACTCAAAAATTTACATTGAAGGTATTAAGGAGTTGGTTTCGGCTATACTGAATCTAAAATAATAGGTTTTGCGCCAAAACATTAGCAATCTAAAATCAAATTATTATGAATATTTTCTTAAGTCACATTTCAGAGGAATCAACAGTTGCGAAAGCATTAAAAGTTTCATTGGAAAGTGCCTTACCTGGAATTGAAGTATTTGTTAGTGCCGCAGATATCCATTATGGCGATCAATGGCTGAAAGTTATTGATGAAGCCATGGAACGTGCAAAAATCATAATATCACTTTGTAGTCCGGCTTCAGTGCGCAGGTCATGGTTAAATTTCGAAAGCGGTAGCGGTTGGGCGCGACGGTTGCCGGTAATTCCAATTTGCTATAAAGGCTTAACTAAAGATCAGTTACCAGATCCTTTGGGAATGTTTCAAGCCGTTGAATTAACAAATCTGAAAGCTTGCCAGGATTTGGCAGAGCGTATTGCATCTGAATTCAAAATTAAAGTTGCCGCTGATTTTAATCGCTCACAAATGTTTGAAAACTTAAAAACTGAACCAGTAGTTAGAACCGATGGAATTGGAATAGTTCGTACGCACCGACAGGAGGAATGGGAACAAAATAAAACAACTGTTTTTAATCTAGCTGGGAATTTACCTGACGGACTTAATGGAGATTGGCAATTAAAGAATTTAAGTGATAAAAGACTTTTTCTATCAGAGGATTTAAACAAATACACAGGGCTGATTTTTACAAGTCCATGGAGGTCGAAGATTGAACCTGAAATAATTTCAGCAACAATTGAATGGGTAAAACAAGGTGGGAGATTGTTACTTCTTGGTTTCGAATTTGGTGATAGACATCATGATACCAACCTGGCTGAATTAAGTCAGCATTTTGGCATAACTCCATCAGTTGATATTGTTGGTCCTCCCGGATTCGGAGATATAAAACCGTACGAAGCGCTTGTCAATTTTGAAGTTTTAGATGCAGAAGAACATTTTTTTAATCA
>JBFHJA010000092.1:0-11348 GCA_041596165.1 Draconibacterium sp.
AAATCAGAAGTAGGAAATACGAATTCCAAATACTGGATTTTTTCCCTTCCTGATTTCTAAATCCCTTATTTTGATATTTTATTTTTTGTTTAAAGTTCTGGTTTAAAATTTTCAGTTCTGAACAAATATTCGAATCTTCGGTGCTTGTAAATTTTCTATTTCACAATACCAATCAATTGCTCCTATTTAGGTATTTTTTTATAAATCTCCGGGATAAAACCCTTTGTTACAAACATTTCACTCCTAAATAGTTTGTGTTTTTCTTCAAGTTTCTCCTACGGAGGCTTTTATCTCGTCACCCTTCCAGAAGCGTCTCCTCCCATTAATTTTTCAACTTCATCTACCGTTACCTGATTGTAATCACCATAGATTGTATGTTTTAAACATGATGCAGCAACAGCAAAATTTAATGCTTTTTGGTCGTCATCTTTGTAGGTAAGCAATCCATAAATCAAACCACCCATAAACGAATCGCCGCCACCAACTCTGTCAACAATGTGCGTAATTTGGTAGGTTGGCGAACCGTAAAGTTTGCCGCCGTCCCAAAGTATACCCGACCAACTATTGTGGTTAGCGTTTATTGAACCGCGCAATGTTGTAATTACCTTTTTACAACGTGGAAAACGTGTCATTATTTGTTGTGAAACCAATTGATATGAAGCAGCCTCAACATGGCCACCTTTTACATTTACTCCTTCAGGTTTTATTCCTAAAACCATTTCTGCATCCTCCTCATTACCAAGAATAATATCGGTTCCGGCAACTAATTCGGGCATTACTTCTCCTGCTTTCTTCCCATATTTCCAAAGGTTTTTGCGGAAATTTAAATCGCATGAAACTGTAATACCTAATTCATTGGCTTTTTTTATTGCTTCAAGACAAACATCGGCAGCACTTTGTGAAATTGCAGGAGTTATTCCTGTCCAATGAAACCAGTTTGCACCTTCAAAAACTTTGTTCCAGTCAATCATTCCCGGTTTAATTTCGGATACAGCGGAATGCGCCCGATCGTAAACTACTTTACTTCCGCGACTTACAGCTCCGGTTTCGAGAAAATAAATGCCAAGACGTTCGCCTCCCCAAACTATATTTTCCACACCTACACCGTATTTTCGCAAATCCATCATACAAGCCTGACCAATATCGTTTTTAGGAAGACGTGTAACATAATCGACAGGAATACCAAAATTGGCAAGTGAAACGGCAACATTTGCTTCTCCCCCACCAAATGTGGCATTCAGCGAGTTGCTTTGCGAAAAACGCAAATAATCCGGCGTTGACAATCTCAACATAATTTCACCAAAAGTGACAACTTTATTGTTCATTATTATTCAATTTTAGAAACAGTTTGCAATCGATTGCAAAGCTAAGACTTTAATGAAAATATTTTCCTTTTTTGATTATTAATAAGCTCCTTTTAACTAAAATTAAAATATTCCTTCGCATTATTGAAGCTAATATTTTCCACCATTTTTCCAACTAATTCCATATCGTATGGAATTTCTCCATTTTCGATATCGTTGCCCAAAATATTACAAAGTGTTCTGCGAAAGTATTCGTGGCGGGTGTAGGAAAGAAAGCTTCTTGAATCTGTTAACATCCCAACAAAACGACTCAACAATCCAAGATTGGAAAGTGCGTTTATTTGTTTTTCCATACCATCTTTTTGGTCGAGGAACCACCAGCCAGAACCAAACTGCATTTTTCCCGGTACTGAACCATCCTGAAAATTACCAATCATTGTTCCGATTAATTCGTTGTCACGTGGGTTCAGATTATATAAAACTGTTTTTGCAAGTTTGTTATTCATGTCAAGTCGGTCGAGCAATTTCGAAAGTGGTTTTGCAATTTCGAAGTCACCTATGGAATCCAATCCAACGTCGGCACCTAATTTATTGAAAAGTCTTGTGCTGTTGTTGCGAAGGGCGCCAATATGAAATTGCTGAGACCATCCTCGCGAGTGATCCAGTATTCCAAATTCATATAACATTGCCGATTTGAATTTAAGGATTTCGGTCTGCGACAATTCCTTTCCGCTCCGTATTTTTGCAAATATATTTTCGATTTCTTCGTTTGTGTAATCTTCAGCAATAGCAGTTTCCAGGCCATGATCCGACAAACGACAACCATTTTCATGAAAAAACTTGTGCCGTTTGTCTAATGCGGTTAGCAAACCAGAAAAAGAAGTAATTTCCATGTCAGCCACCTCAGCAAGTTTGTTGAGGTAATCGTTGTATGCTGAAACATTCTCCACAGCCATTGCTTTATCAGGACGCCATGCCGGAAGCACAGCAACTTCAAAACCATCGGCTTTAATTTTTTGATGATGTTCCAAGGAATCAATGGGATCGTCGGTAGTGCAAATGGTGTGTACATTAGCCATCCGGATTATTCCGCGAACAGAATATTCCGGTGTTTGCAATTTGGCGTTACATTCGTCCCAAATTTCTTTTGCCGTTTCCGGATTTAACACTTTATCAATCCCAAAGAATTTTTTTAATTCGAGATGAGTCCAGTGGAAAAGCGGGTTACGCAATGTGTAAGGAACAGTTTCTGCCCATTTTTCAAATTTTTCCCAATCGCTGGCATTACCTGTGCAATATTTTTCGTCAACACCATTTGTGCGCATACCTCGCCATTTATAGTGGTCGCCATAAAGCCAAATCTGGGTTATATTTTCAAATCGTACATCATCGGCTATCTGTTGTGGATTGATATGACAGTGATAGTCGAAAATTGGCATTTTTGCCGCGTGATTATGATATAGTTCCTTTGCAGTTTCTGTTTGCAGCAGGAAGTCTTTGTCCATAAATTTTTTCATATCTTATTATTTACATTTTTTTATTTCGGATTTACGATTTCATTTTATTTCATTCGAACAACAAATGGTCAATCGTAAATACCTCAATAGTCAATCATTTACAAGTTAAATAATCTCTTTAAGTGGCGGTCGTAAATGTTTTCTTCAACACAACCACCAACTACATCAGCATATTTTTTTAACAGGCCAGTGTATTTATCACCCATTTCAGCAGCAACTTTGTAACCTACATGAATCAATTGTCTGAAGTTTGGATTGTAATCGGGATGCCCTGGAATATGGCGCAAAGTATTCCCATATTTTTCACCAGTCCAACTTTTCACTTCGTCAGGAGTTGGCAAAAGAGAGTCATTAATATCAATTACATCAGCATAAGGGGCACATAGTTCCTCTTTTCTTTCCAGCGCCTTTGTATAAATTTCTTTGGCAACAACAAGACCTTCATCACCTGAAACTGCAAGCCCTATAACCTCTTCAAGCCAGGTTGTACCTGCAGTTTTTACATGAATTCCCTTATTGTGTTTTTTAATGATTTCGGCCATAACAGGATAAATAGTAAACTTATCGGAGCCCGAATGAACGCTTAATTTTAAATCGTCAGGCAATCCAAATTCGGTAATTGCAAAGTCGATGACCAATACATCCTGTTCGAATTCTTTGGTAAACTGCGCTACATCACCTACATAATCAACTCCTTTGTTAAACCTGCCTGTAAATTTTGGAGCTATGGTCTGAACCGGAATTTTTTCATCGGCAATCATTTTTAAAATAAAAAACATGTCAACCGGAGTTTGTGGTGTTTCAACTTCATCCATCGAAACTTCTGTTACAAAATTACCTACACCTTTTTTTGCAACAATGTGTCTGTATATTTTACCTGCTTCTTTTACTGCGGCCAGATATTTTCCGGCAACCGATTTTAATAATTCTTCTGTTACTGCAATCGGTTCATCAATACCCGGAATTTCGACTTTATCACCAAGCACTTCACACAATTCTATAAATTCTTCAACATCGGCAGCAGGTGATTCATTTCCGATATACATGGCAACATCCAAAGTAAAAAAATCGGCATGATCAATAAAACGGTCAACATTTGTTAGGTTAATATGGTCGGCATCAACACAATAAATACCTTCCCATTCTAAAACACGAACTGCTTCATCAGCTTCAACGCGGGTACCTTCAGGTTCGGAGTGCACGATATTGTGCTCACGGTTCGATTTGTTCCAAACGGGTGTAACATCAACTCCATTTTCCTTTGCTTTGATAATCGCTTTTAACTGAGCTTTTCCCTCATGATTAAAGCGATCTCCAATTCCCAAACTGTATTTTCCTAGTTTCATTTTTATGATTTTTATTAATTATTCATGCTGGTGAAATATTATTTCCGTGTACGAACACGAAAGTATTGATATATTTTAAACAAACAAAAACAATTTTGCTGTTATGCAATAATAAAATTAATTTAAAATATAGATATTAACCCGTAAAATCCAACTGTAAAAATAACTATACAACTTATCCACAGTGCAATATCATAAAATTTAGAAGATTCAAGCCCGTATTGCTTTTGCCTGTAACGAAAATGAAGTCCGGCATAAACAATTATTAAGAGCATGAAAAATGTAATAATGCCGCCAATTGTAACCATCAATACGGGTGACTTTACCAAAAATAAAGCAATCAACCATAAAACAGGGAATACCCATGCCAATGTTGCAACAGTATTTTTACGTTGTTTTCGGTTGAAAAAATCTATCCAGCGTAGCTGACCAAAAAGGTCGGAGAAAATACGGGTACGTGCAGCCAGTGCCGAAAAAAGAGTTGAAAAAAGTACCACAAACGAACCAAATAGAAAAAAACCTTTTGCCCAAATACCATACGAATCAGTGTACATTTTCGAGAGTGTTTCGATCATACCAAAACCATCAGGTATTTCGCCCCTTTTATAAAGTACAGCAGCGCCAAGCACGTAAAACGCTGCGGTTACCAATGTATAAACTACCATTGACAAAACAGCATCGAGGTTCATCACTTTTATCCAACCTTTGGCACGTTGCCGCCATTTATCGGTGTTTTCATAGGGTCCTGTAAACCTTGCATATCCTTTTTCGAGACACCAATAACTATAAGCCACAATTTCGTCTCCACCTACTCCTGTTAAACCAAATGCTGCAATTGCAAATCCTACTGCGGCTTTTGGTAGTTTAAAGCCAAAACCTTCAAATATCTGACTTCCTGAAATTGCATATGCAGTATCCTGGAGCAAAAAAACCGCGGTGATTGTAAATACTGTAAAAATCAGCATCATTACAACCGAAGTTTTTTCGATAAAAAAGTAGTATCCTTTGGAGATCATAGATGCCACAACAATTGCAATTATAACGGCAAACCAAGCGATGTTAATAGTAGGGAATGCCATGTTTAATGTAATTGCAACTCCACCAATAATTCCGCCCAACTGTAGTGGTTTAAACAACCACAAAAACAACCATGTCCATAAACTCCAGTTTGCATTTTGTTTTCCAAACCGAGGTCCACCCAAACGGTTGAGCGAAGTAAAAACAGTTTCTCCAGTGCGGATTGCCTGTTTCCCAAACTCCAGTTGAATGGCCACTTTTACAGCACAACTAACAAGAATTACCCAAAAAGTTACAAATCCGGCTTTTGCGCCGAGTGTAGTTGTTGAAATTAATTCGCCAGACCCTACAATAGAGGCAGACAAAATAAAGCCCGGACCTAAATATTTCAGTTTCCCGAAAAAAGTTGTCGGGGCATGCTTGACGGCTTCGTTGGTTAAAATGTATGGATCTTGTTGCAATTGATTAGTTATTAGTTTTTAATGATTATTTGTTGTTTACCCGTTTAGCGTTTTTGAACCGCTTGACGGGTGCAAGGCTATATGCTGGATTTTATTATTCATTTTGAACTTGTAACTTTTAATCTGTAACACGCTACTATGAACCTGCCCAATGTCGTCTTTCTGAAACTTTATACTAACTCAAATCCAGCAATACTTTTAAGTATTTTTCTGGCGAATTTTGCAACAATTCAAAAGCTTTTTGAATTTCCGAGCCGTGCATAGTTTTTGAAATCAGAGCATCAGGTTTTAAATTTCCTGCATTTAAATTTTCTATTACTTCAGTAAATTCGCCATCGCTAACACGGGATGTTATTATTTGTGCTTCTTTCCAAATCAATTCTTTAAAAACTATTGGTGCAGGTTCATCTGACAATCCTAAAACACAAACTTTACCTCCACCACGCAAACTCTGAATGCAACTGCGAACCGGGGTAAAAACACCTTCAATTTCATGCGCATGACCAACTGCTTCAAAAGCAATATCAACACCTTTTCCATCGGTATAACGTTTAATTGCCTCAACCGGGTTTTCCTTTTTTGGATTGATAGCAATCACATTTTCGTTGTATTTCACGGCTATTTCAAGTCGGTTTTCAAGCGGATCAACTATAAATATTGTTCCTTTAGTTTTTGTTCGTGCAGCTTGTAAAATCACCTGTCCAACCCTGCCCGCGCCCCAAATGGCCAACACATCACCTTCTTTTGTTTCGGCTCTGCGATTGGCATGAAACCCGATTCCATAAATTTCAACAAGAGCGACATGTTCATTGGGAGTGTTGGGCGCAGCCTTAAAAAGCATGTGCGGCGGAACAGAAATATATTGTGCAAAACCACCATCCATATCAACTCCAAGTAAACGTAGTTTTGTGCAGGCCGGATAATGTTTCCGTTTACAGGCAGGGCATTCATTGCACCAGATAATCGGGTCAACAGCAACTTTATCGTCAATGGCAAAACCCGTTACGCCTTCTCCAATTTCGGTAACAATACCCCCGAATTCATGCCCCGGGATAAACGGAACCGGAGTTCGTGGATGAAAATCTCCGGGAAAAATATGCATATCGGTACCACAAATGCTGGCAAATTTAATTTGAACAAGAACTTCACCCGGTTTAACTTTAGGCGTGGGAACATCTTTCCAGACAAAATGTTTGTAAGTTTCAAGAACGGCTGCTTTCATTTTTAATTGGTTTGAATTAGACTTCCAAAATACATTTTAAAATTGGGGTTTTCAAATTCTATTTGAGGATTCCACGAATTTGGATTCCTTCTTTACTGGTGTTTGAAAATGAAAGTTTTCAACAGAAAATAAAACTCATTCAGTGTAAAGATGGAATACTATCAAACAGACGCAATCCAAATATTTGTAAATGTGTGTTTTGACATATGAGTTTTATAAATCAAGATATAAGTTTTGGAATTGTTTCAAGTAATTTGTCCAGATTTCCTTCCCTGCAATCAATATAACTGTAAATCCCCATAATTAGCGGCAATTCATGCTTGTATAAATAAATAGTCTGAATAACAGAAGTTTTCCGATTGTATTCCAGCAGTTTAGCGCACTGAAATTCGTCCCAGCAAACCGGTGAATTGTCATAGTCGGGCGAAAGAAAAACCAATACTTTTTTTGATTTTCCGATTGTATCTGAAATTTGTTTTATCCACAAACCTCCCGGTGGAATGGAATCTTTATCGTAAAATATCCTTAGTTTACTGTCTTTTTCTTTCAATTGCTCAACAAACTTATTGATCAGTTCCGAATGCGTGTGTGCATAACTGATAAAGAAATCATAATTATCCTTTTTTGCTGTATTTATGGGAGATTCCTTATCTGGTTCGGAATATTCAGTTTCCTCATACGAGAATTCATCAGGCATGTCGTCTTCTGGCGAAGATTTGAATTTGTTACTTAAACTCCCTGGGAATTCTCTGAATGAAGACCTTTTGATAGATTTCTTAACCTGATTTTCCCGTAAAACCGGAGATTTGACAGCAATTTTTACATCAGAGGTTTTTGATTCAAAGTCCTGTTTTATTTTATTGAATTGAGGAAGTCCTTCCCCAGCCTGATCATCAGAATAAAGTACAAGTTTTATCGATTTTAATGGTAACCCGTTTCCCAACCAAAAAATGGCAGCTTCAACAATAGCCGGAAGAATCTTATCCTGCGACACTTTTTGATTTCCACTTGCAACTACAGGCATCGCAATAACATTATTCCCCTTTTCAAAAGCAAAGGCATTTATACACCTGAAAATATTTCCCACAACTGCTTTATCTTCATAAACCCTGGCACCGGGCTCAAAACAAAGAATTTGCTTAAAATTAAATTGTTCCTGTTGCTCTTTATTTACAGGTTTCGATAACCAGCAACCCAATTGCGCGCGCAAATCGATTTCTTTATTTTTTGCCATCTCCCCTACAATAATACCTTTATTGAAAAGGGCAGCCATGAGGGTTTTGGGCACAGGTTCATAACTATTTGGATAGGCTGAAACCACCAGTATATCAACAGCATGTTCACCTGGTATTTCAGTAAGATCGCCCTGCAACAGTTGGATTGCTGCATCATTTTGTTCCCTGTGAATAGTAATTTGTGAGAGTAGTTTCATTGTGTTTTTATTAATTTTTACAAAAGTGTAAGTTGTTGTTGACCAACCTTATCGTTAAAATTAAAGTATTAATCATAAAAAGTCAATAGTTCCTGACAGGATTCCAGCCTTTTAATTATTTCGTAAATCGAATATTCTAATAGAAAGCAATTACCTTTAAGCAAGGATTGAATCCAATAAAATGGGCTGCCAATAAACACAGACAGCCCATTTTAATTGAGAAATACACCCAGGAATTACATAAACATTTTTGCCAGTTTGTATTTTGTTCTCAACGGCCCCAGTTGATTTTGTACTTTTTCGAGGTATTTCCCGGCAGTAGAATCACCAAGTAAACCAGTCACAAACTTTGTTAAATCGGCATTTTTCAACCCAATTTTCGAAAGTTTATCCTGATCATTTCCTTTTCCACCCATGATACCCATCACGTCTTTTACAAAGCTTTTGTTATTTTTTGTGAGTTTTGCAAGGTTCACTTCTGAAATTCCAAGATCGGTGCCCGGATCAAGGGCAGCCAGAAAGTCCTTTTCAAATCCGGCTTTATCGGCAGGTAAGGCAAGCGAACCAGCATCAGCAACTTTAGGCATTTTTAACGACTGTCCGTTTACATTTACTGTTGCAATTCCTATCAGCAAACAAACCATAAAAAACATTTTTCTTGTCATCTTATTCAATTTAAAGTGTATAAATTATTTTTTAACTCTAAAACACTGAAATTCAATATAAGTTTAGAAATACAGTTTTTAATCTTTTAAAAAATTGCCTATATTCAACCAGTTTAAACTACTAAATTACCAACAATGAATATCTTAAAACCATCAGCTAAAGTGTACAAAAACTTTATCTTCCCCTTTTTATTTATCCTGGTTTTGACCTCATTCAAACCCGAAAACTGGCCCCAATTCCGTGGGCCAAACAGCAATCAAATAGCACTCGAAAATAAACTTCCAACGGAATGGAACATGCAAACCAATCTGCTTTGGAAAGTTGATTTAACGGGAAGGGGCTGGTCAAGCCCGATAGTTTGGGGAAATCAGGTATTTTTCACAAATGCAGTTTTGGAAGATCCTTCGATTTTACCACAGGCAGCCGAAGGCAGAAGACAGGACAACCCTGACAGTGCCGTTTATAACTTTGAAGTGATTTGCCTTGATATTGACACTGGCAAGGAAATCTGGAAAAAAGTTGCCTACCACGGACTACCAAAATACAAAACCCACCGCGACAATAATTACGCACCCGAAACCATGGTTACCGATGGAAATCATGTTTACGCTTACTTTGGAATGACAGGTGTTTATTGTTATGACATGAATGGAAATTTGATCTGGGAAAAGAATTTGGGAAACTTTCCAATGCAGTCGAATTGGGGTACATCCACATCTCCAATACTTTACAACGGTATTCTTTATATGCAAATCGACAATGAAGAAAACTCGTTTCTTGCAGCCCTAGATTCAAAAACGGGGGAGGAAAAATGGAGAGTTGGTCGCGAGGAAAAATCAAACTGGGGAACTCCTGTAATCTGGAAAAACAGCAAAAGGACTGAATTGGTTTTGCAGGGATTAAAAACCCGCTCCTATAATCCTCAAAACGGCGAATTGTATTGGGAGCTTGATATGGGTGGAGGCCGCAATATTACCTCGCCGGTTGCTGAAGGCGACATGATTTTTGTAGGTAACGAAAAGCGCCGCGATGGAGGAACCTTGTTTGGTATAAAAGCCGGGGCATCAGGTGACATTTCATTAAAAGAAGGAGAAGCTTCAAACGAATTTGTCGCTTGGTCGGTGCCGGAATCGGGAATTGCAATGGCATCTCCATTGGTTTTTGAAGGATTGATTTACATTGTGGATCGCAACAGGGGCCAAATTATTTGCTACGAAGCGGCTACCGGAAAAGTGGTTTATCCGGCCACAAAAATCACCGGCGCAAAAGATTTCTGGGCATCTCCATGGTTTTTCAATGGAAATATTTATTGTCTCGATGACAGGGGTACAACACACATTATTCAGTCCGGCAGGGAGTTCAAAGAATTGGGAAAAAATAAACTTGACGATATTTTCTGGGCATCAACTGCAATAGCAAAAAGCTCCTATATTTTCCGAGGTGAAAAGGGGATTTATTGTGTGAGATAAAATGTAACAGATTTTAAGTCAGGCTAATATTCAGGAATATAAAACAGATTTAACAATTCGTAGCCCCAAAAAGGCAAATACTACCTTTTATATGTCCTGAAATCTTATTTCTAAATTTCAAAACCAACTCGCAATTTGGTGTATATTTTATTAAATTGCTGAAAAAAAACTAATCAACTAAATGGTAAAAATAAATAGATTCTTTTTATTGATTTTTTGTTTTTTTACTGCGCTTTCGTGCCAGCAAACTGAAAAATCAAACTCAAAACAAATGCTTTTTGGCGACACAACCCGCCGTGGTGTGCCGTTTTCAAAAGATCCGCACGTCATTAAATTCAATGGTGAATATTTGATGTATTATTCCATTCCACCGCTTGAAAACAATAAAGACCCGATGAACGGCTGGGGAATTGGGATCGCAAAAAGTTCGAACTTATTCGATTGGGAAACAATTGGTGAAATTTCCCCTTTTGGTGAATACGATAAAAAAGGACTGTGTGCACCGAGTGCAATAGTTATCGACAGAAAAGTGCATCTTTTTTATCAAACCTACGGAAATTGGAAAAATGATGCAATTTGCCATGCTGTTTCTACTGACGGAATTAATTTTGAAGCCAACCCAACAAATCCTATTTTTCATCCAACGGGCGATTGGACAAGCGGTCGTGCCATTGATGCAGAAATAACAAAATTCAACGATAATTATTTCCTCTATTTCGCTACCCGCGATACAACCATGCAAATTCAGATACAGGGTGTGGCAAGTGCGCCCGCAAACACAAGTTTCAACCGCGAAGATTGGAAACAATTGACCGACGAACCTATTCTTGCACCCAAATATCCCTGGGAAGGAAAATGTGTGGAAGGTGCTTCAATAATCCAACGTGACAAAATTTTGTATATGTTTTATGCTG
>JBFHJA010000093.1:0-11324 GCA_041596165.1 Draconibacterium sp.
AGAAATATCATGGAATCCGAATTTTATCAGCTAAAAGCTAAAAAGCCCAATGGCGAAATCCTTGAAATGAAAAGCTACAAAGGCAAAACTGTATTGATAGTCAACACAGCTACAAAATGTGGGCTTGCCCCGCAATTTGACGGTTTGGAAACATTGCATCAAAAATATAAAGACAAAGGTTTGGTTGTGTTGGGTTTTCCAAGCGCTCAGTTTTTGAACCAGGAACCCGAAACAAATGAAACCGTGGAAGAAGCTTGCAAAATCAATCACGGAGTAACCTTTCAGCTTACCGAAAAAATTGATGTAAACGGGAAGAATACACATCCGGTATTTGCTTATCTAAAAAGTAAAAAAGGAGGTTTTCTTGGAAATCGCATCAAATGGAATTTTACCAAATTTTTAATCGATAAAAATGGTACTCCGGTAAAGCGTTTTGCCCCGACCGATAAACCGGAAAAAATTGAGAAAGACATTTTGAAATTGATTAACAGTTAGAATAAAAATACATTTTGTTGCAAAATTCGCTGAATGAGAAAATTAAAATTAAGCATACTCGATCAATCTGTCATCAGACCGGGCGGCAATGCCAAAGATGCTATTAATGAAACGGTTGCAACGGTTAAACTGGCCGAAGAATTGGGTTATAGCCGCTTTTGGGTATCGGAACATCATAACTCCGCGCTCATTGCCGGTTCTACACCCGAAGTGCTGATGGTAAAACTGGCCGATGCAACCAACGCCATTCGTATTGGCTCGGGTGGCATTATGTTGCCAAATCACAGCGCTTTAAAGGTAGTTGAAAATTTCAGGATGCTCGAAGTGCTTTTTCCCAATAGGATTGATTTAGGAATTGGACGCGCTCCGGGTACCGATCGGATTACCTCTTCAATCCTTAACCCTTCAAACGATTTTAGCGAGGCAAGTTATTTGCAACAGTTAGAATACATGCAACATTTTTTCAAGGATACGGCTGCCACTAAATACGGCTCGCTGCTCGCGACACCGCGAGCAACTACAATTCCATCGCAATGGATACTAAGTTCCAGTGGCATAAGCAGCTTAATTGCCGCTAAATTTGGAATGGCACTTAGCATTGCCAAATTTATAAACGGTTTTGTCAGTCCACAAGTGGCAGAAACATACCGGAAGAATTTTAAACCATCAGCCGAAAATACTGAACCTCAGGTAATAGTTGCCGTTCAGGTAGTTTGTGCCGAAACCGAAGAAAAAGCAAACCAAATGCGTAAGTTTATTGATTTCGTTTTTGTGCAATTTGAAAAAGGCAATTTCAATGATTTTAAAGATGGAAACTTTATCAAGAATTATGGTTTCTCCCCTTTTGAACAACAAATAATAGAAAGAAATAAAGGACGCATCATTTCGGGAACGACCGATGATGTGAAAGAACAACTCATTAAATTATCAAACGATTTTGAAACCGATGAAATTATGATTACCTCCATGTCTGTTGATTATGAAGCGCGCAGAAAATCATTTGAATTGTTGGCAAATGCTTTTGAGTTAAAGCATATTACATAAACATTTTATTTTTAAATAATTTACACTTAAAAACAAAAAAATATGAAGTACAGACAATTAGGAAAATCAGGATTAATGGTATCCGAACTTTGCTTAGGAGCCATGAGTTTTGGCGGTGATGGCTACTGGAAAGTAGTAGGTGCGTTGGATTATCCAAGCAGTAAAAAATTAGTGGATATGGCTCTTGATGCCGGCGTTAACTTTTTTGACACGGCAGATGTTTATTCACACGGTCAATCCGAAGAAATCCTTGGGAAAGCCATTAAAGAGAAACGCAATGAAATTGTGCTTGCCACCAAAGTAAGGGGTCGGATGAGCAAGGATATCAACGATGTTGGCTTGTCGCGCAAACACATCATCGATAGCTGTAACCAGAGCTTAAGACGATTGGGTACCGACTACATCGACCTTTATGTGATGCACAGTTTTGATCCGATTACCCCGCTTGAAGAAACTTTGGGAGCTTTATCGGATTTGGTTCATCAGGGAAAAGTGAGGTACATCGGCGCGAGTAATTTCACGGCATGGCAGTTGATGAAAGCATTGGCCGTATCGAAAGAAAATCATTTTGAAAAATTTGTTTCGCTGCAAGCTATTTATTCGCTTATTTCGAGAGATGTAGAATATGAATTGGTTCCTTTGCTCCGGGATCAGGGTCTGGGATTAACGCCATGGTCGCCGCTGGGAGGTGGTTTCTTGTCAGGAAAATACCGGAAAGACAAACCCATGCCCGAAGATTCCAGAAGGACCAATGAACAACAAAACTTTATCCCGATAGATTTGGATAAAGGCTATGCTATTGTTGATGCCCTGGAAGAAATTGCCAACAACCACAAAGCCAGCATTTCGCAGGCCGCATTAAATTATCTGCTCCGAAAACCAGCGGTTTCGTCTGTTTTAATTGGCGCCACCAAACCGCATCAATTGGAAGACAACCTGAAAGCTACAAACTGGGAAATGAGCCCAGAGGAAGTAAGCCGATTGGATGAACTGAGCAAATTAAACCCAATTTATCCGCATTGGATGCTCCAATTTACCTATATGGACAGAACAAGTGTTGAAAATTTCTTTTAATAAATTAAAGCAAATCATTGATTAACTGCTCAGTATATGTTGCCGGAGCGCTTAATAGCAAAATTTGAACAGATGAAGATATTGGTAACTTTTAGAACAATGAACGGGCAAAGGACCTTGCTGGAAATTTGCTTTGACAAAGATGCAGAAATTATCTTTATGGAAGATTATCCCGCTGACATGCGGGGTAACCTTCTATCTGATACAGATATTATATTATCGTGGAATCCGGAACAAGAAGGACTTTTTAGCGCCGGAATAACGTCTGAAAGGGTGAAGTTTATTCAACTGCTATCTGCCGGTTACGATCATATTAATTTAGAATCGTTCCCCAAAGAAATAAAAATCGCCGCCAACCAGGGAGCTTATGCTTCCCCCATGGCAGAACATGCTGCTGCCATGATGCTTGCCTTATCCAAAAGGTTATTTGTTTATCACAATCAGTTGGCCGAAGAAAAATTTAATCAACTAAAGAGTTTTACAAAATCGGTGAATAATGCGGTACTTGGGATTATTGGTTTTGGCTCAATTGGAAAAGCTACCTCTCGATTGATGAATCCTTTCGGCGTAAGGATTCTTGCATTAAATAAAACAGGCAAGACCGATGAAGAGGTTGAGTTTATCGGAACTTTGAAAGACCTGGACTATGTGCTTAAAAATTGTGATATTCTTTTAATTGCCTGCCCGCTTAATGATGAAACAAACGGATTGATAAACAAACATAAACTGGAAATAATGAAAGATGATGCAGTATTGATAAATGTTGCAAGAGGACAGATATTAGATGAGCAGGACCTTTATGAACACCTTAAAAGTCATCCAAACTTTTATGCCGGCATTGATGCCTGGTGGGTAGAACCGTTTAAATATGGCAAGTTCGTGATCAACTACCCTTTTTTCGAATTGCCAAATTTACTTGGTTCGCCGCATAATTCGGCCATGGTTGATGATGCAATCCTAAAAGGAACTGAAAAGGCAGCCAAAAATGTGATAAGGTTTATTAATAATGAAAAAATAGTGGGATTGATTAATTAATCCCATAGAGTGTAATTTTAAAAGGAAATAAAATGAAACGAATATGAGGAAATCTTTTTTACACAGAGGAATAATTATTTGGGAGCCCATCTGGATCTGTCAATTAAAAAACAAATTATAAACACATGAAGATCCCGGATGAATTTCAACATTTGACACCTTATAACATGAATTCCTATACCGATTCGTTTGTTTCTGGTAAGCAACAGAAATACATCGAGTTACAATACTATCGTGATGAGAATTCGTTAAAATTTTACGCCAGAGTTTTATTTCATGTTGAAACACAAGGAGCTCC
Source organism: Draconibacterium sp. (assembly GCA_041596165.1). Lineage (GTDB taxonomy): Bacteria > Bacteroidota > Bacteroidia > Bacteroidales > Prolixibacteraceae > Draconibacterium. Next base: position 3,947 of record JBFHJA010000093.1, read on the forward strand.
GGGAATTGTTCATGGTGGCGCCATTGCATCTGTATTGGATGAAACAATGGGAGCGGTATCTTTTTTGAACAAAATGCCTGCTGTTACTGCCAGCTTAACTGTAAATTATCACAGACCTTTACCTGTCGAAAAAACTGTATATATTATTACTCAAGTCGAAAAAACGGAAGGTAGGAAAATTTACATAATTGGGAAAATGGTTGATAAAAACCAGAGGCTTTTTGCCGACTCAAAGGGAATTTTTGTGAAAGTACCGAATGAAAGAATCGGTTTATAAACTAACAATTTAAAATAGCAAGTTATGATCAAAATTGGAATTATCACAGGTAGTACCCGTCCGGGACGCAACGCTGAACAAGTTGCTAAATGGGTATATGATTTTGCATCAAAAAGAAATGATGCAGAATATGAATTAGTTGACCTTAAAGACTACAATTTACCTTTGCTTGATGAAGCTTATCCGGCTTCCTTTGGCCAATATTCGAATGAACATACAAAAGCCTGGGCAGAAAAAATTAAATCGCTCGATGCTTTTATATTTGTCAACGGAGAATATAACCACTCGATACCCGGCGCCTTAAAAAATGCATTGGACTATTTGTATGCTGAATGGAACAATAAAGCGGCCGGTTTTGTAAGTTATGGTTCTGCAGGTGGTGCAAGAGCAGTGGAGCACCTTCGGCTGGTTTTGAGTGAATTACAAGTAGCTCATGTTCGCAATCAAGTATTGCTGTCGTTGTTTACCGATTTCGAAAACTTTAGTGTTTTTAAACCTGTACCAATACATTCTGACAACTTAAAAACAATGTTAGACCAATTGAATAGCTGGGGAAATGCTTTAAAAACACTAAGAAAATAATTACAGATTTATGAAAAATATGCCTGTATATTTCATCCCTCACGGTGGTGGCCCATGGCATGTGATGGACGATGCTATGGGTGACCCGGTGGGATATAGAGGTTTAAGAACGTATCTTACGGAATTAGGGCAGAAGTATCGTCCGAAAATTAAAGCCATACTTGTTGTTTCAGCGCACTGGGAAGAAAATGTGCCCACCATACATTTTGGACAAAATCCTCCGATGTATTATGATTATTACGGCTTCCCGGAGTTTACCTATCATTTGGAATGGAATGTACCGGGGCATCCGCAATTGGCAGAAAAAGTGGAAACTCTTTTGAATAATGCCGGATTTAAAACAAAGCGGGAATACAAACGTGGTTTTGACCATGGAACCTTTGTGCCATTAATGATTGCCTTCCCGGAAGCCAAAATTCCTATTGTACAACTATCTTTGGTTCATTCGCTTGACCCGGCAACACATTTGGCAATGGGTAAAGCTCTCGAACCATTACGCGAACAGGATGTACTGATTATTGGTTCGGGAATGAGCTATCATAATATGCGTGGTTTTATGTCGGGAAGTTCATCCGCAGCCAATGATTCAAAACTATTTGATGATTGGCTGACAGCTACAGTAGAAAAAAGCGACCCGGATAAACGCAATGAATCGCTGGTTAACTGGGAAAAAGCGCCCGGGGCAAAGAGTAGCCATCCGCGCAGCGAACATCTGATTCCGCTGTTCGTGGCAGCCGGTGCAGCCGGAAACGATGCAGGAACAAGAGATTATGCGGGAACAATAATGGAAGTTAATGTTTCGGGCTATAAATTCGGATAACCCAATGGTATTAATATTAAAAAACAAAAATCATGAAATCAATAGTAACAATCTATTCCGACAATATTTGTCCGTTTTGCACTATCGGAGCCAAACGTTTAAGAATATTGCAAAACGAATTGGATTTTGATGTGCATTGGCGCCCTTTTGAAATACACCCCGATACGCCAAAAGAAGGTAAGTTGACAGCTGAATATTTTAAGAACCACGATGCGGGGCAAATGAAGCAATACATTGAAAACTTCGGGAAAGATGTTGGAATGAAATTAAATGGCAAATTGCTGGCAAACTCAAAGCTAAGCCTTGCAGCCAACAACTTTGCCAGAGAGAAAGGCAAATTCCCTGAATTTCATGAAGCCGTGTTCAAAGCAAATTTTGAGGACGGCAAAAATATTGGCGAAATCACTGTTTTATTGGATCTTGCTGAAGGAGTAGGAATAGATACTCAGGAGTTGAAAACATACCTTGAAGACGAAGCCAACCTGAAGAAGGTGGACGAAAGTTCAAAAGAAGCACAAATGCTGGGAATTACTGGTGTACCAACTTTTATCTTAAACAATAAAGTACTGGTTGGGGCCCAGCCCATTGAAGTAATTCGGGAATTCATTCAGAATAATAGTTGACAATTTAGAAACACTTTAAAATTTACATAGATGGAAATTTTAATAACAGGTTCAACCGGACACTTAGGAGGTGCAACCATTGATTTTTTAATCAAAAAAATTCCAGCAAATAGTATCGCGGCTTTGGCCCGCAACAGCGAAAAGGCAAAAACCTTAGCAGAAAAAGGGGTTGATGTACGAATTGGCAATTACGATGACTACCAATCCCTGGTAAAAGCTTTTCAGGGAATTGATAAACTTTTACTTATTTCAGCCAGTGAGCTAATCAACCGTTCAGCGCAGCATATCAACGCCATTAATGCCGCTAAAGAAGCCGGTGTGAAGCACATTGTTTATACCAGTTTTATCCGCCAGAAAGACGATCCAAATTCCGCATTGTGGTTTATTGCCAAAGACCATGTGGAAACAGAAAAACATTTAGTACAGACAGGGATTCCATATACGTTGTTTAAAAATGGCTTTTACATGGATATGGTTACTGATTTTATCGGAACCAACGTGTTGGAAACCCAAACTATTTTTCTACCAGCAGGCAAAGGAAAAGTAAACTTTGCCCTGCGAAATGAAATAGCAGAAGCCCTTGCCAATGTGCTTACAACCGAAGAGCACGGAAATAAATCGTACAATATTGGCGGTGAAACAACCGTTTCGTTTCGCGAAATAGCCGATTGTCTTACTGAAATTTCAGGAAAGAAAATTAGCTATATCTCGCCCGATGTGGAAACTTATAAGCAGGAATTATCAAAACATAATATGCCTGAGCAGGCAGTTAATATGGTTGCCGCTTTTGCAGTTGCCTTTAGCGAAAATGCAATGGATGTTCCAAGTAAAGATCTTAATAATTTATTAGGACGAAATGCAACCGATGTTAAAACCTTCCTATCAGAAACTTTCAAAAAATAGTTATAACCCATTAAATTTAAAAATGATGAGTACTAAAGAAATTTCAAAAACAAGAAAAATAGCCGCATGGGTAATTGCAGGCTCATTAACAGCACTCTATTTATTTAGTGCAAGTGGAAAATTATTCCTTCATCCCGAACAAATGGAACAAATGCATTTAGCCGATTGGCGAATTATTATTGCCCTTGGTGAAATTGTATCTGCCTTGTTGTTCTTGTTTCCAAAAACAAATAAAGTTGGAACTTTGCTATTGAGTTCTTACATGGGAGGCGCTATTATTATTCACATGACAGGTGGTATTGGTATTGTAATGCCCGTGGTTGTTCTAATGTTTGTATGGGTAGGGTTCTATTTAAGAAATCCCAAATTTTTTAAACTAAAATAAAAATGTCTATCGAAGAAGAAATTAATGGAAGGTTTCGGAATGAATACCACAAGGGACTTATCAATTTGATCTATACTGTCAAATTGTTAAGTTATGAGTTTCATAAATCCCTTAAAGCACGCGGCCTTGCCGAACAGCAGTATAACGTTTTAAGAATACTTCGTGGTTTTCGTTCCCAGGCACCTCTTTCTATTGGTTTTATAAAACAGCGAATGCTTGACAAAGATTCGGATGTAAGCCGAATTGTTGACAGACTTTTTGAAAAAGGATTGATTAGCCGGAAGGAAAATCCGGACGACAGGCGGCAAAAATCTGTCGAAATTACAACAAATGGCATGGAATTATTGGATAAGATGCTCAGTTGTGAACAGAAAGCAGATACTTTATTGAAAAATTTATCTATAGACGAAGTTCAACAATTGAACTACTTGCTAGATAAAATAAGAGAGAAGAAAGAATAATGCACATGCAAAAAAAAGTAAAATAATGATTATCGAATACATGCATGAAGACTAAATTCTTTATAAAAAGGAAAAGCCAATTAACCAATATCGGATTACTTCGATATTGTCTTGTTGTGACGTCTAAATTCAATAAACAAGGTTACAAGACGATAAGTCACTTTTTGTGCCTGGTACTTGGCATTCTTCTTTTTACCCCTGTTTCGGCTGAACCCAATGAATTAACCACAAAGTACAGCATGCACCTATTAGGTGCAAATATTGGTGAGTTTTCTGTCAGGCAAACAGGCGAGAGTGGAAATGTAAGTGTTGAAGCGATAACGGATGTGAATGTAAATCTACTTATTTCCTATCGTGTAAAGTATATTCAGCATACCGTTTATAATCAAGGTGTTTTGCAAAGTTCCCTCGTTGAAACATATAAAAACGGGAAGCTAAATTCGACTACCTTCCTCAAACTTCAAAATAACTCTTACCAGCTTGTTGCTGATGGCGATACCACAATCATTAACGATTACATAACATACAGCGGGAGCCTGATTTATTTCAACGAACCAACAGAAATAAAAAAAATATACAAGGAGAGAAGTGCTGAAATGCAGCAAATAAACCCTGTAAGTGAGCATATCTATGTTATAAAAGATGAAAACGAAAAGGAGCTTAACAGGTATTTCTACGAAGGTGGAATATTACAGTACGCCCAAATGAAACATGCGATAGGTACCATAGAACTAAAAAGAATCACAACAAACGAACTTAATGATTGAATTTTCGGAGATACAAAACATCTATTTCATATTACCGATACTGGGATTTATTATCGGTTTGTTCGGAACTATGGTTGGTGGTGGTGGTGGTTTTTTCTTTCTGCCAATTCTTACCCTACTGTTAAAAGTTCCGGCCCAAACAGCGGTTATTACTTCGCTGGCAGCTACTTTGCCCATTTGTATTGTTGGTTCATTGGGGCATTATCGTAAAAATAATATTGATTTTAAGGTAGCTGTACTTTTTATGGTAACCGGAATTATTGGGGCTTTTATTGGCGCAGAAATAACCAACAGGATTAGCGACCTGGCACTAAAAACGGCTTTTGGAGTTTATTCAATTTTGATTGCGCTTAACATGGTTTTTAGTGCCGGAAGAAAGAATGTTGAAAGAGAAGGAGAAAAGACAAGAATATCACCAAGAAGTTTAAAAACATTTAAAGGTTCGTTTTTTGGAATGGCAGCAGGTTTAATAACCGGAACATTTGGGACCAGTGGCACAGCGCCGGTTCTTGCAGGATTGTTTTCAATGAAAATACCATTCAGGATGGTTATTGGCACATCGCTTCTTGTGGTACTAGTGAATACATTTTTTGCTGTAGGCGCTCATTTTATTGTGGGGAAAATAGATCTTACACTAGTTATTTTTCTTACAGCAGGCTCAACAATAGGTGCAATACTTGGTCCGCGCCTGCTTGTCAAAATCCAAATCGACAAATCGGAAAACAAAGCAAAATATGCCTATGCGATTATAATGGTCGCCATCGGTATATTAATGATTTTAGGAAGAAATTAGTTTTATGGAACGTTTGATTTACAGTATTATACTGGCCTATTTTATTTTGGGTGGAATTGGTTTTTACCTGATTAACAGGAATAAAGCTCCCGAAATTGCACGTAAGAGTTACACGAAATTTGGTGTTTACTTTATTATCATCAACGTCCTGTTTTTTAGTATTGTTATCGATGGTCTGGCATTCAGGTATCTTTCTGTACTGATTATCGTGACAGGTCTCTGCGAACTGGCAAAACTTTTCAGGACAGGAGGCTTTAAACAAAGCACGGTTTTTGGTTCCTCCCTGCTGGTGTATGCAATATTAGCAATAGGTTTTTACCTTTTTAGTGGCTTTGAAAAGGAATTAGTCCTGTTTTCATTTCTGATAGTCTCCATATTCGACAGTTTTAGCCAGATAAGCGGACAACTTTTCGGAAAAACCAAAATAATGCCGAATATTAGCCCAAATAAAACATTGGGTGGCTTAATTGGAGGAACTTTAATTTCATTGATAAGTGCGTTATTATTAAAAAGTCTTTTTAGAGGAACAATTCCTCAATTATTCCTATTTACCATAGGAACAGTGGTTTTTGCATTCGCCGGCGATGTTTTGGCATCGCTTTATAAAAGAAAATTCAAGGTAAAAGATTACAGCAATCTGATTCCCGGGCACGGCGGCTTTCTCGACAGGTTCGACAGTCTTATTGCAGGAGGTGCCTGGGCAGCATTTGCTGTTCATATTTTAGAAATTTAACAGAGATATTGTTATGGGGAATATTATTGTATTGTCATTTGTTTATTTGATTGGGATTGGTTTGTTGTTGATTTTTAATGAGCTGGTTTATCGCAGACTTAACCCGACAGGAGAAATAACGCGCAAGTTTGCTCACTTCTCTTCTGTTCTGGCTACGGTGCCATTTCCATATATTTTCCCTTCACACTGGTATATTCTGGTGCTGGCATTTTTGTTTGCTTTGGTATTGTTTATTACACGGAAGGGGAAATTGCTAAAGTCGATTCACGGCATTGAAAGAAAATCGATGGGTAGCTATTTATTACCCATAGCAATTTATCTTACATTTCTTTTTTCCGATTTACTGGATAATAAATTCCTCTACATACTTCCCATGCTTATTCTGGCTGTAAGCGACCCGATGGCAGCCATTCTCGGAATCAATATAAAAGCTTACAATGGAAGAATTAAAGTATTTGGGAAAAAATTAAATAAAACATGGCTGGGGTCGGGGGCATTTCTGGTTTCAAGTTTTGTAATCAGCATTATAGCGCTTTATTTTCATCGCGGGGTATTCGATTTTGAAACATTCTGGCTGGCAATGCTGGTTGCTTTGGTAACCATGTTTGCTGAAATGATAAGCTGGCGCGGATCCGATAATCTCAGTATTCCCTTAAGTGCGCTACTTGTTTTGCTCTTGTTCCTTTAATACAAATAGGAAGAAAAAAATAGAAAATATAAAATTGAAATATGAGAACAGTAATTATTAACGGGGCAAACGGATATGTTGCTTCAAACTTCATCAACAATTTATTAAAACAGCATTACGCGGTTATTGCTCTGGTTCGTGCAAATAAACAAGATCCGGAAGAAAGAATGAACGAAGTACTCGCGCATATTAATGATGGAAAGGAAATAAATGCTTCCAATCTTGAGGTTTACAACTATTCCTTAAACGACAAGAATTTTTCGATGGATGAAAATGTTCTAAAAAGCATTTTTAGTGGTAATGTCGATTATTTTCATTTTGCCGCCAGTTTAAAATACGATGAAAA
>JBFHJA010000094.1:0-11301 GCA_041596165.1 Draconibacterium sp.
AACGACTTTCGGTTCGCAGAAGCGATGCTTTCAGTTTCATTTCGGCACTGATTATCATGTTACGGGTTTCGTGTGCCAGACGTAATTCATGCATATCCGCTGCTTGCAAATAAGGCATGTGGCTGTCACGCAACTCTTCGATATAAGCCAGGGCTGCGCGCATTAAATTTTCTTTTTTTATGTAGATGATGAAATTCGGAATCATAATTCCCTGCAAAGTTTGAGTTACCCATGCCGGACTGTATCCCGCTTTTCGGTTGATCGGAGCAAGAATTTCTTCTTCAATTTCATCCATTCTGGCTTGAGAAATTGTTGGCTTTTCGCATGAATTGCAATATTCGGCAGCAGCTTCGGCAGCAACTGCACCCTGCACTGCTGAACCGGCCAGTGATGAGCCAATTTGGGTATAAATTGCACCAGCCATGTACGAACCCAAAGCATCGCCGGCTGCATAAAGTCCCGGAATACTTGACTCACATTTTTCGTTTATTGGCACCAAACCTTCCGATTTATGGATGGCCATTCCAGCCGATGAACCCCCAACAACAGAACCGCCCATTCCGGGAGGTGCGCCGCCTTCTTCCCGGCCACCGCCTTTGCGCTTTCCACCTTCGCGGCCTTCGGGAGGTCTTCTTTCTTCGCCCTCTCCCTTTTCACCACCTTCTCTTCTTTCTCGTCTTTCACTTCTTTCTTCTCCTTCTCCCCCGGGAGCGCCAGCGTTTTGGCCGCCAAAATCAGGACGATATGGACCTCCTTCTATAGATGAATTTCCACTTCCGGGCCGCCCCATCTGCACCGAATTGCCTGTTTTATATGCTGCATAGTTTAGTTCAACACCTAAATCGTGGCGAATGCCAACGCCTGTTGTTCCGGGTTTGCGTTCAAACATGCCGTGCCAGCCATCGAAACAGGCAGCAGCATTTGTTGACTGACCGGGGTGACCGTCGTTCCACTCTTTACCGGTTACCAAGGCGCCAATGTTGTAGGCCATAACTGTTCCGTCGTGGGTAAGGTCGCAAATCGGGAAACCGTTGGGTTTAAAACCTCCGGCACCTGTACACAAAATCACACTTTTGGCTTTAAAGAAGTGCACCTTTTGTTCATCGACACTAAAACCTGCGGCTCCGGCAATTTTCCCGTTTTCTTTTATTAAATGTGTAATGGTTACTCTTTCAACCAACGGAATATTCCGTTCTGTAATGGGTTTGCTGAATGAGTTGTTATATAATGGCGAATCAAAAAATCCCCATTCGCGCAATTCGTTTACACGAGCCAGCGAATGTTCTGCCATTTGACGGGTATACACAGCGTTATTGGTCCCCAGAGCCGATGCCGATACTTTTTCAACAAATTCATCGAGGCTCATTTCTTCATTATTTGCATCGTAAGCAAAAATTCCTTTTGCGAAAGGAGTTTGTCCGGATGAACCTAAACGGCCCTTTGAAACCATAACAACACTGGCGCCTGCATCGTGTGCTTTAACGGCCGCAAACAATCCGGCCATTCCTCCCCCTATTACCAATACATCGGTTTCGTATTCGCGCTTGGTTAAATCTGCGGCTTTTACTTTTGGGTGGTTTTGTGCCCAACCCGATATTGCTGAAGATCCTAGTACGGCAGCACCTGCTGTCCCGGCAGCTAATCCGAGAAAATTGCGGCGTGACATCTCTTTTGTTCTTTTCAAGTAATTCATATTATGCTTTTTGTGGAGTTTTAATAAAATAGGTTTTTAATAAAAGTAGCACACCACCGGCAGCCATAATCATCATAAATGCCGACATGGCTTTATCGGTGTGGCGACCCAACTCGATGGCGTGCCAGGTTGCTGCCGCTATAAATGTTATGGACAAAATGCCGTGTACAACCCGCCATGTTTTGTACGACATGGGAAGTTGGTCCCGAATCATGGAAGTGAGGCCAATAATAAACATAAGAACCCAGGCAATCATTCCCAGAATTACTCCAAAATTATCAAAAGTGGTAATTAAAGTCAGAAATGCTTCTTTCGGGGAAACACCGGATTCAAAGTAACGCGGAACTACTATCAGAAAAGGATGAAATATAAGAATACCCACAAAAATGTAGCCTATTGCTTTGTGCCATTTCACTACTTTACTCATTTTATGCTCCTTTAGTATTTGTCGGTTACTTCGCGCCAGGTAAAATTGTGCGAGCATCATCGAAAAAGCTACAAGCGTAATTATTGAAATTGTCTCTTTTAAGTTGCTGCGTCGGGGAGTATCGCCCAACGCCCAGAACAGAACCGGTAATCCAATAAAAACCAGCACTGCTGCAATGCGGTTATATGTTTTTATTTTGTTTTCCATTTTGTGTTTTTTAAATATTTTTCTTTGTGAAATCCGCCGGGTGACCATGTGCTTAAACGCATAGTCATCCGGTGAATAAGGTCATCCCCATGAAACAACTACTGGTATTGATTTCTCCGGTGAGATTGTAATCGCATCCACCGGGCAATACATCCGGCACAGGTGGCAAATCTGACAATCGGCGGGATATTTTATCTCGGCCTTATTTGTTTTTTCATTTAAACGAATTACATCGGTGGGGCACGAAGCCACGCAGGTACCACATCCAATACATCCGTTAATACTTTTTATTGACATAGTTTTTTATTTTTTTAGTGAATTTAGAACGGCCTCTGCAAAGTATATCCTCCCGTTTACTTCAACAGAGTACCGTTCTATTCTCCAACACAAATTTTATTTAATATCTCTTACACTTCGAACATAATTATATACATACCGCACATCGCCTTGTGGCCCCCAGTATTGCGGGTAATCACTTGCATTTCCACTTTTAGGGTCACTGCGCTGGCAGCCTGCACCATGTACATCCATCAATGTGCCGTTCATTTTACCCAATCCTTCACCAAAAGCAATATAGACCGCACCTGAATATGGATTTGCACCGTCAAGATGAGTAGTTCCTGTCCAAAAGAATGGATAATGACCTGAGTTTCCATCGGGGTATTCTATTTCAGTAGTATTAAAAACTGGATTAATGGCGGGTGAGCTGGTAGTTTGAGGAGAACGCGAATAATCGACAATACTTTGCAGTTCTTTTGCATTTGGTAAACGCCAATCCGAGTATCCGGCCAGCTCCAGCTCTTCAGCATATTTTAATGATTCTTCCCAATCTCTTGAAACTCCATCGTCGGTTTTTTGCCACATTAAGTTTGTTGCCAAATCACTTATGGTTTCATCGCCATTATCTTTAAAATTATTTTTGCCATATTCAGAATTTCCGCGCACCATGCGGAAATACATGGTGTTGGCAGCTCCGGTAGCCGGTTTATATTTCGGATAACCTTTAATTCTTCCATCAACAAAGTTTACCCCAAAAACAGTAGCGTCATTTTGCATTGTTTTTCCAACATATTCAGTTGATGACCAGGTTTGTGCATCAATTTCCCGTTCTCCGGCTGAAACATCTCCCAAAGGTTGGTCGAAATATTCCGTATCGATAAAAAATGAAATGGCCTTTTGCCCCGAAACCTGTCCGGTAAATTGAATGAGTGAATACAATTCTTTAATGGTAGGAACCCGCCAATCAGAATAACCACCTAAAGTTGAACTTTCGGCCTTTTTGAAAGCTTCATCGAAAGTGATTTTTGCTCCCATGGATTGCTCCCAAATCAAACCGGTAACATTATCGGTAATTGTTCCGTCTCCGTTGCTGGTGTACGAAGGCTTGTTACCCGTGTAACTGGCGTCCTGGCCATAAAATGCTTCACCAGATTTTGGTTCAGCGATTTTTGCTATGTTGCTGAAGTAGGTATTTATTCCTGAATCCACGATTTTATAGGTGAGATTTACAATTTCATCCGTTTTCTCATCCTGTTTTACTTCTTCCTGGCTACAAGCCCAGAGAAAGGAAAAAACAAAAAATGCTAAAATGATGTATTTTGATTGCATGATTCTATAATAATTCTAATGATTGTTTAAATTAAGGGCTTTCCTTTTTTGCAAGAAAATAAAATCAACGAACTCAGGCTTTTTATCAACCAATTGTTAATTTTTGTAGATGTAATTTAATTGAATATAAAAAAAGAGGCTGCCTTTTGGCAACCTCTACACCTAAACTATAATTGTTTGGAACTAATGAAATTGGTCGGAAATCACCTACCAAACAATTTCTTTAAGTATACGTCTTCAGGTCAACGAATACTGATTAAACCTTTTTTTAACTTAACCTTTGATTAGCTGTTTGGTCCTGGTCCACCTCTTTTGGGTTGATTCTTTTTCTGATAGGCTGCAAAAAGTTTTTGCTGGTCAGTTGTTAAAACTTTATTCACGTCTTTCGTAAATTTTGTTTCCAATGCATCCATTGTACTTTTTTCAGGCCTGCCCGAGCTTGTTGCTTTTTTTACTTCATCGAAATGTGCCACATACAATTTTGATACCTGCGTCTCCTGTTCTTCGTTTAACGAAAGCTCTTTTGATACCTCGGTAACCATTTTTTTAATTTGTTTTGCATTAGGCACAGATGGTGGCCCTTGTTGTCCTCCTGGAGGTTGAGCATTAACTACATTAAATGCTGAAAGTGCAATTAAGAAGATTAGAATACTCATGTTGATAAAGAGAAATTGTCTCATTTGTTTTTTGCTTTCTGTTCTCATTACTTTTTTTTTAAATTAAAATTCATTCATTTTTTTTATTAATTGTTTTTAACCAATCTCATATAATTAAATATCCGAATAGCTTCGCCCTGCGGCTCCTTTTTCGATGGATATCCTCCTTTTTCTGAGCTTAAATCATCCTGACTGCACCCACTGAAAAGTGAGATAAGCAACGTTCCGGTAAAAGGCCATTTTGTTTTCATTTTTACAATGTTTTTAATTTGTCTTATTTTCTGAAAACAAAGAAACAAGGATGCTTGGTGAATGAAAAATGGAATCAACGGAACAGGGTATTATATCAACGAACAGGATGAATACTCACATCTGTGGAGGAATGATTTATATGAATTCCATTACTATTACAATCATAAGGGTAAGCGTCCATGCAGCGGAATAAATATCATTTTTTCGGGCACAAAAAAAAGGAGGCCTCTGCCTCCTTTTTCTCTAACTAAACCTAAACTAAATCTATGAAAAAATACTTATTTATGCTGTTGCTTTATTGGTGAATCAAAGAAACTGGAAATTGATGGAGAAGGAGAATAGAATCAACGAAATGCAGGATTGTCTCAACGAATAACCAGAAATGGCTGGGATTACTGATAAATTCAAAAAATTTCACAATGATCATCTCCATTTTTTATTTAATAGAACCAGTACATGAATTCCTGTTTAGTGTATTCTTTTCTTCCATCATTTCTTTCTTGCGGGATAGGCTGACTAATAGTTTTATTGTCTTTCCAGCGTAGATTTTTCGGTGCGTCCATTTTAATTTTTTCTTCATTTTGTAAGGCAAGAGCTACTTTGTATAATTCGTGGAAATTTTTTTCCATGTTCAGCGGGCAATAAACAATTGTTCTTATTATTCCTTTCGGATTGATGAAAAACACTGTGCTGACCGATTCTGTTGATTCCTGACTGGAGTTAATTAACCCGTATTTTTCTGCCACGTCCATTTTAATTCTGTTGTAAGGGACACCCATTTTTATTTCTTTCATTCTTTCGTATTCTATCTTTTCCTTTATGGTTCGCAACCAAACAATCTGGCTGTAAAATCCCTCGAATTCCAACTCTACTAATTCGCAATTAACTTCATTAAATTGTTCTTCTATCTGATCAAGACTCATTCCCACCCTTGTACAATCCGGTGAATAATGAGTAGGCTGACTAAACAGTATTGTCCACTTTCCTTTATAATCAACTGGAAAATTAACTACTCCCTGGGCGGTTAGTGCTTGAAATTCCGGAGCCGGGTCGCCTATACCTGGTATTGACGCACCTTCTTTTTTTGATTTTTTGTTCATCTGAATATGTTGTTTTATTAAACTAGATTAAAGGAATAGAAAATTTGGCCGAACTATAAAAGCAATCAACTAAATTAAGAATTGTTTCAACGAATAAGCTGGGAAGTGATACTGGGAAACAGGAGAGGGAATGAACCTTATAACAAAAAAAAAAGGGGGCCTCTGCCTCCCTTTTCTCTAACTAAACCTAAACTAAATCTATGAAGTATGAAAAAAACTCTTTATGCTTTTTGCTTAAATGCTACACTGTGTTAATTTGATAATTCAAAGAAAGGGCAATTCTAATTGGTAAGAAAAACCAATCAACGAATTGCAGGATTTTATCAACGAATGAATGTTACAGACAAAAAAAGGAGGCCAATGCCTCCTCTAAACCTAATTAACCACAGAAATTCTATGATATTTGCATTATGTTGTTAATCTCTTCAGCAGATACTTCAGGATTTGCACCGCTTTTTGAAGCCACAATTGCACCAATTGCACACGCAAAATCAATTGCTTCCTGTGGCGTACAACCGTTTAAAAGTTTGCTGACTATTGTTGCCAGAAATGAATCACCCGAACCAACGGTATCGGCGACAGCTACTTTGTAACCTTTGTTGTAAACGAATTTATTATTGGAAAAAAGTACAGCCCCATCTTTTCCAAGCGTAACACAAATCTGTTTGGTATTGGTGCTTTGTGCAATAAATCGAATGCATACTTCAAGCGATTTATTTTTTGCTCCCATACCAGCACATATCTCAAAAATTTCATCGTCGTTAAATTTTATAAAATCGGCGTGCCTCATTAAGTTAACCAATGTGTTTTGCGAATAATGGGGAGGACGCAGATTTACGTCGAATACATTAAACTTCGATTTGTCGAGTAAGCCAAATAAAGTTGTGCGCGATGTTGTGCTTCGTGCTATCAGGCTTCCGTAAATAAACGCATTGGATGCTTTTACCGCTTCAATGTCTTTGTTTAAAAGTTCGATGTCGTCCCAGGCACAAGGCATTTTTATTTCGTACGATGCCGAACCATTGTCATTGAGATGAACTAAAACCTCGCTTGTATCGAAATTTTTACTCACCTGAATATGTTCCAGGTTGGCAGAATGTGCTTTCATTTCGTTAATAATCTCGTTGCCAGTTTCATCATTACCAATGCTGCTTATTACTGATGCTTTGATTCCCAGTGTTTGTGCCCGGAGTGCAACGTTCAATGGAGCTCCACCCAGTTTTTTGCCGGTTGGCAACATGTCCCATAATACTTCGCCGTAACAAACTATATTCTTCATGTTAGCTTAGTTTTGAGTTTATTTCTTTGACACAATCTTTCACTTTTTTACTTCGCAACATTTCCAGCGATGTGATGAAAGCTTCAACAAAAGTCTGGTTGTTTACCATTTCGCCAAATACCGGTTCTATTTCTAAAAAACGAATTGGGTTTTGATGCGATAAAGCAGCGGCACGAATGAGTTCATTGCTCATTGCGTCTTCAATAGCATAAGTTTTGCCGTTTTCATCCACACCATCATTGTATTTACACCAGGCTGCAACAACAAAAGCTGCTCTTGCAATATCACCTCCACTTTTCAATTGTGCTTTTATTGTTGGCAACAGGAAAATTGGAATTTTTGCTGAACTTTCAAGGCAAATCCTTGAGATAAGATCTTTCATGTATATATTTTGGAAGCGCTCAATCAGGCTTGCCTTGTATTTAACGAGGTTGATATCGCCCAAATCGCCAAGTGTTGGTGTAGCTTCCTGATCCATAAATGCTTTCAGGAAGAAGTTGAAATCTTTGTCGCGTGCAACTTCGTCAATGGTTTTATAACCATGCAGGGCACCAAGCATTCCCAATACAGAGTGACCAGCATTTAACAAACGCAATTTCATGTTCTCAAAAGGCACAACATTTTCAACAAACTGAACACCTACTTTTTCCCAGGCAGGTCGTCCGGCTGTAAAGTCATCTTCAATTACCCACTGAATAAATGGTTCGCAAACAACAGGCCACTGGTCATCTACAAGGAATTCCTCCTGCAATTTCACGATATCGGTGGCAACAGTTACTGGCGTAATTCTATCTACCATGGCATTTGGGAATGACACATTTTCTTTAATCCATGCTAGCAATTCCGGCTCCGCTTTTTCAACATAGTTTAAAAGCGCTTTTTTTGCCACATCGCCATTGCCCTGAATATTGTCGCACGATTGAATAGTACATCCTGCAAATCCGCGTTGCATTCTCAACTTCATTGCTTGAGCCAAATAGCCAAATACAGTTTTTGGCGACATTGGGTTTTTCATGTCTTCCACAATAACCGGGTTGCTAAAGTCGAATTCGCCGGTAGCTTCATTCAAATTATAACCCCCTTCGGTAATGGTAAGCGAAATGATTTTAATTTCTGGATTCGCCATTTTTTCGATTACAGCTATTGGGTTTTCAGGTGCAAAAATGTACTCCACAATCGAACCGATAACTTTGGCACTTAACGAGCCATCCAGTTCTTTTATAACCAATGTGTACAGCCCGTCCTGGTCTTTTAGAATGTTGTAGATCCTGCGGTCGTAATCCAGTAAACCAATGCCACAAATACCGCAATCCAAAACACCGTGCCTTTCCATTAATTCATTGGTGTAATAAGCTTCGTGCGAACGGTGGAAGTTCCCCACGCCAATGTGTACAATACTTGTTGTTACTTTGTCTCTGTTGTAGGTTGGTGTTGAGACATTGTGTGGCATTTTTGCCAAATTTTCCTGATTTAATGCAATTGATGTTTTCATTGTATTGTTTTTTAAATTTTATTGTATTTGATGTTTGTTTTGATATTATTTAATTAATGCTTTTTTTCGGCGAAGATTCCAATAGGCAAATACAAAATAGCCGATGGTACAATAGAACGCGTACTTGTGAAAAATCGCCTTGTTAAATGTATAAGTGTCTAAGTCGGGGCTGCCAAACATTGTATTTATAGCCAAAACGGAAATTACAATAAGGCAAACAATCGACAAGGTAGTTAGTGCTTTTGAGAATAGCGAAGTATCCTTGTATTGTACTTTTTCTGTTTTTGCTTTTTCTTTCTGATATGTTTTTATGTCCAGTTGGAGTTGTTTTTATTCCTTAATTTCTTCGGTATAATTTTCAGTTGCACCATGCATTTTTGCCATTATCGTATATAAAATCAGCGTGAAGAACCAGGTAGGAATAAACAGGTAATAAAAAGACATTACATTTAAAGCATTCAGGCCAAAACCTAAAATTAAACCTGCACCCCATGCTGTAATTGCAGGTTTGCTTGTAACAAGTTTTTTATAATAGGCCCAATATCTTGTCAAACCAATTTTTGGGAAAATAAAGTGTTCAGCAAAAACAATTGCACCTACCGGAACAACCAATAAACCTGCATAAGTTAGCATGGGTAGCATTTTGGAAAATACAAATGGGAAACAGGCAATAATTATAGTGAAAATGCCAACAATCAAGGTTGTTCTTTTTCTTGAATGATTGTAGAAAATAGCTTGAGCTGCCAGTCCTGCCCTGTATAAATTCGCATTTGCAGTTGTCCATCCGGCAATAATTACAATAACGAAACCTGAAGCCCCAAGTGCATAATAAGCCACATCGCCCGGGTCTAAAGCAATAACCGGTTGGTTGAGCAGAATACCGGCACCTGCTCCCATAATTCCGGCAGCTATCCATGCAACGTAATGCCCGAAAAGCATACCAAAACTTGAGTACAGACCATAGCTCGACTTTTTAGCATAACGAAGAATTGCCATGTCAATAAGTCCAACATGTGTGATGGTATTTGCTGCCCAGGCAAAACCAATTACTTCCAATAAGCCAATGCCCGATTCTCCGGTGTTGGTAACTCCTTTCCAAATTGATTGGTCGCCAATTCTTATAAACTCGCTAAAGCTTGAAATAGAAGTTGAGCCAATAACCGAATGAGCAAGTGCAGGCAGTAAAGCAAAGGCACCGGCAACAAAAAGCGTAAACAACCATGGTGCACAAATACTTGAGAAATCGGCAACAGTGTTAAAACCATAAATGGCAACAAAAACCACAACAATTCCCACAGCAACAACAATTAGAATAAACCAAACATTGGTAGAGTACCAGTTTAGCTGTGCCGGAATATTAAAAAGAAATCGGATTGCCGACGAGGACACCGTTATCATGGCCGCAGAAATTACCGTGAATATTATCACGTTTGCCCAGTTGTAAAGTTTTGTCATTGAGTCGCCTGCAATTTTATTCAGGTAGGTGTACAGACTTAATCGGGTTTGAACAGCGATTGGGGCAGTTAAAAATGTCCAACTTAGAACTGCAAGGATATTTCCTATTAACAAACCTAATAAAATGTCGCGTGTGCTTGCTCCAAGAACCACAAAAGTGGCCCCGATTACAAACTCCGTAGCGGCAACATGCTCTCCGGCGTATAATCCGGCAAAATGTTTTCCTCCGTGAAGTTTGTTTGCCGGAATGGGCAACTGCTCATCATCAAGATGATCAAAGTTTCGTGTCGATTCGTTTTTCATGATTGTTTTATTATGCGTATAAATTTATATTATAAAAGTTTTAATGCTAATTGTAAGGCACCAACTTTTGATTCCGGATTCCAGAATGCTGTTGCTGCTACGGGAATTTTTTTTGATAAAAAAAACACATCGTGGCATAGTGTTAAACCCAGGTTAACAAGGTTTGCGCTTTCGCTGTAAAATGTTTTTTCGGTAAAGAACGAAAATGCACCTCCGCAAAAACACTTAATTGAGTTGGCTTTTTGGATAAAAACTTGTACCTGAGTTCGGCATAGTTCGAATAAGAGTATGTGACCGAACTTTCAGCATTGCTTTCAAAATCGCCGCCGTTGCCAAATAAGATGGTTGACCAATAAAATGTCAATGGGATTTCTTTTGAAAGCGTGTATTCCAAAACTACGTCAACAAAATTGGGCGATGTAAATTTGTTGTAACTAAAAATATTAGGGTCATCGTAGTCGCTATAATTGTTGTGGCTTATTAACGAGACATTAATGTTATCGCTAAAACAATATTTTGTGTAATATGAAAATTCCTTGTAAGCGCCATTGTAATTTGCACCACCCCAAAGTCCGGCAATAAATTTCTGGTTTGAAGATACATACTCGATACATGACGCCATCATAACACCTGGTGTAACAACAAAACCGTGCCACAAGTGCATGTTTTTTAAATCGAGGGCAAAGTTAAAATTATCGGAATTTGAAATTTCGTCTTGCGCTTTTGAGATGTTTGGCATCAATATCGCACCCATTAGAAAAAGCAATATTGAAGACTGTATGTTTTTTAAACGTAAGATAAGGGCATCAGCCTTATCGTACTTTTTTCT
>JBFHJA010000095.1:0-11272 GCA_041596165.1 Draconibacterium sp.
AACAATAATATATAATATAATACTAATTGGTATTTTATTTTTTTATTGAATTATTTATTCCCATAGTTACGCCTTATCGATTCAACAATGTGGCTTATTAATGGGAATTTTCCGACAAGAAAACTATTGAAATAACTGCATACAAAATGAACAACACATCACAATTTCAATCGAATCCCAATTTTTGATAGCAAAGCTGCAAAACCAATCATTGCAAAGGCCCATACAATAGAACCGAAAATAACAACCCATTGAAATTCTGACTGTTTATAAAAAAGTACAGGAAAACTGAACATCCAAATCATATGATATAAAATATCGGGAGCGAGATAGGTTGTTAATGAATTTTGTCCGGCAGGTTTAAAAATAGCCGACCAATTTTTCAATCCCAAAATATCGATTATAAAATATAGGAACATAAAAACAAGAATACTGATTCCGTTGCAAACCATAGTCCAACTTGGGGTTCCCTGTATTTTTGAAATAATAAACCAGTTGCGCAATACTAAACCAGAAACTAAAACCAGAATACCTAGCAAAACACCGGCAATTATAAATTTTTTAATGTCATGTTTTTCCAGATTTCGAAGTATTAAACTAAAAATCAATCCTGTCAATACAATTGAAGGAATATTCCCGCCTAAAATCACTCCAAAAAATGGTTTTGCCGAATGAAGAAAATCGGTAAAACCAAGTTGCGACAAGATATTCAATACAATAAAGAACATCAAAAAAAAGATGGTTTTTAATATGCTGTCTTTACATATTAAATACACAACTGCAGTTACAAAATACCCCCAACCAATTAAACCAAGTATTCCCCACCAACCCGTTGTCATCCAGGTTACATTATCAGGTGTTCCGCTACGAAAAGCAGCAGCAAGTATTACCAAACCTGCAATTCCGCCACCTTTTAAAATGAAAGTCAACAATCGGTTCAATTTTTTATATTGATTCCAAACCAGAAAAACAGAAACATACATAAGAATTGCCCACAAATTTTTGTTGATCCCTGTTAAATCAGGATTAATTTGAGAACTGTTCATCATAAAAACCCCAATAATTAACAGACTTATTGTTCGGATAAAAATATGGATCATAATCCGGGAAGTCGTGTCGCCCATTTTAAGGCGACTTTGTATGGCAAACGGAACTGCCATTCCAACCATAAAAAGAAATCCCGGAAACACCCAATCTGCCAGCCCCATTCCATCAAAATCAGCCTTGGTATGCACCAACCACGAGGGAACTCCAGGAACATACAAATCGTTTACAAACAACATTAAAAATAGTGTCAACCCACGCATGATATCAATGGATAGAACACGGCTTCCTTCTTTCATCATTTAAGGTCTTTGAGGTTTCGAAGATAATAATTTGAGGGTTTAATAATATTCTTCAATTGGGACTTCTATTGACTGTCATTTCAATAATCAGTAACTTTAATAAAAAATCTAATGTCATGAAAAAATTCTATTACCTGGTAATCACCCCCGAATCTTTAATCGCTTCTCATTTGGCACCTTTCGAATTTGGAAATTATTTGTCGGTAGGAACTCACAAACAAATACGTGGTCAGAATATTTTCTTCGAACTCGATCCTGAAAAACTAAAAGATATCCCATTAAAACATATTGAAAAAGAGCTAGTTCCCTATCCAAACGGAGAGCCAAAACGTTCAGTTTTTTACAGCATATACCGCTGCTTGGAAAAAACTCCGCTCTCGGCCTTGAAAAACCTTTATCTTTCAACCGATGATGGAAAAGTTTTGGAACTTCATTCGAAATCATTTGAAGAAACAGAAACGGATGATACACATTTATATCAGCAATTTAACCCAATAACAACACGTGTTGCCAGTAAACTGAGTCCCGATAAATTTGTTCAATTCTTAACAGATACTGCAAAACCAGTTTCGGCACCTAAAGTTTTATTTGTCGAATTGTTATTAAACGAACTTGCAATAGATCCAAATGCCCCATTGCACAATTTACCCTACTCAAACCCCGACCATTTGCGCGATTGTCTTATTAAACTAAATGAAACGAAAGACAAAAGCACCAAAACCGTTTTGCGCTATATGAAGGGAGATTTGAATTACAGGACCATAAAAACAGGATTTTTTATTGGAGAAAAAGAAAGTTTTCTTTTTTATCCTTTTCCTTCGATTACCGAATTGGAAGGTAAGCATTACCCATGGTGGAGATCGGCATTAACACAGCACTTTTAAAAGTAAAATACCATCTTTATAACATCCGATTTTCTTCCGGATAATCATACAGCTATTCCACATTTTGCTGCTATTTTCATACAGGCACAAAGAATTTTGACTCCAAATAAGGAGGAGATTAAACGTGTTATTTGAATTCTAAATTTTATACTTTCATATACAAAATCCCAGAATTTCCTTTAAAAATGCACTCTCAAATTAGGCAGAATTTCCCAAATTGGGTATATGAGAATTGATAAAAAGCAAAATCATTATAACTTCGCCCATATATTTAAAACCACTTAATCTTTTAATAATGAACTCTATTTCAAGAAGAAATTTTTTACGAACTACTTCTGCCGTAACCGCAGGAGTTATAATTATACCAAACTTAATTAGTTGTTCACCATCATCAAAAATCAATATTGCAATTGTTGGTGTAGGTGGGCGAGGAAAAGCACAATGGAAAACTTGTACAAATGAGAATGTAGTTGCAATGTGTGATGTTGATGACAATCGCGCTGCGGAAGGATATGCAGCTTATCCAAATGCTAAACGTTATAAAGATTACAGAAAAATGATGGACGAAATGGGTAATCAAATTGATGCTGTTATGATTTCGACACCCGATCATCATCATTTTGCAGCGTCAATGACAGCAATGCAACTAGGAAAACATGTTTACGTTGAAAAACCGCTGGCTCATAACATTTGGCAATTACGCACATTGCAAAAAGCTGCCCACCATTACAAAGTAATCACCCAAATGGGGAATCAGGGGCACGCTACCGATGGTATTCGCAGGGTTAAAGAATGGGTTGATGCAGGTATTTTAGGAGATGTAAAAGAAGTACTTGCCTGGTTTAATGGGCCGGAATTTGGACCTACCAAGTATTTTCAAAAACCTGATCAATATCCGCCGACAGCAGAAACCGTTCCCAATGGTTTAGATTGGGATTTATGGCTAGGACCTGCAGCAAATCGTCCGTACAATCATGTTTATGTACCTAAAACATGGCGCGGATTTTACGATTTCGGAAATGGAGAGTTGGGCGACTGGGCGTGCCACACGCTTGATGCACCATTTTGGTCACTTGATTTAGGTATGCCAAATGTTGTGGAAACAGAGTTTCACTCGGGAGCACCTGAAGGTTTTTTGCCCGACCAATCTATAATTCGTTTTGAATTTCCGCAACGAGGGAACAAACCACCCGTAACTTTAAAATGGCACGAAGGTGGAATAAAACCTGAAAACCGACCTGAATGGAACTTGACTGAATTGACGGGATCAGGAATGATTATGATTGGCGAAAAACATAACATTATAACCGGTGGACGGCCAAACGATGCACAACTTATGATGCCTAAAGATGAGTGGGACAACTGGGTAGCAAAAGAAATGCCTGTACCAACAATTCCAAGGGTTGCCGATGGTCCGCAAAAAGAATTTCTGGATGCAGTAAAAGGCGTTGGACCAATGCCGGGTTCTAATTTTGATTATTCAACCCGATTAACCGAAATGGCCGCAGTGGGTGTTTTATCTCAACGTTTTAATGCGCGCATTGAATATGATGCTGAGAATATGAAGGTAACCAATCATGAAGGAATGGAAAATTACATTAAAGAACCCGTTCGCGAAGGTTGGAGTTACGGTGAAGAAGTTTGGTAGATTTTATTTTTCTCTATTTTCAAGGATGGCATTTCTATTTATCAAAAAAAGGAATGCCATCCTTTTTTTGGGACATATTTAATGTCATTTGAACAAAGAGAATATTATGGATTGAACACATTATTTATTTGTTGTCAGGAATAAAAACAGTAGACATTACTTCGAATGTGGGAGTAAAAAATACGAATAAACTCATTTAATGAAAAAGAGCGACTCAATAGTCGCTCTTTAAAATGTTAACCCCCAAACACACAATTGACCAGATTGGTCAATGCCTTACAAATATACAATAATCATTCTAAATACCATATTTATTTTAATATTTATTTCTATCTTTTTAATGGAATCATAAATCTCGTCTGTTTAATAACTGTAATTAACTTTTTAGAAAACAATAAAGAAGATTGCAGACAATAGTCGGGGTATCAATGAGGAATACGTTTTTGAAAAGACTACTAACTAAGGAAAACCAAGTAAAAGTGATTTGAAATAATGTATTTCATAACAATTACATTTCAAAAAGAACTCAATAGTATTTTTGGTTATAATGTTTTCTGGTATATTCTGTAACGCTTGTAAACTTGTCCTCCCATTTTTTCCATTTCCGCACGTACTTTTACATTTGTCTCCAATTCGAGGTGGGAGTCGATAACAACCTTTCCCGCTTTTTTTGCTGATTCTATGAGTTTAATTCCCATCATTACATCAAGTCCCCTTCCCTGATATTCAGGTGAAATTCCACCTAGCAATAAATTGAGCTGCTTGCTTTTCCTGCCAGCAGTGAGTATAGGGATAAACCCCCATGGCAACAAATAACCTTTTGATTTTCTTATTCCCTTACTGATATCTGACATAGCAACTATAAATGAAACTACCTGATCCCCTTTATCAATAAAAATTTTAATAAACCGAGGATTTACCAAATACAGATATCTATTGGCGAAATCGTCCATTTCCTTCAATGTAAATGGCACAAACCCATAAATTCCTGCAAATGTTTCGTTTAACAGGGTAAGTATTTTTCGGATATAAGGTCTCAAATGACTTCTTTTTGTAAACTCCTTCAAAATCAAATTATTCTCCCTGCTGGTAAACCGTTTGTAAATGTTTTTATAAAACTCAGGCAACTCATTTGGGATTGGAATCCGGTAAACTATCAAATCGATTTCTTTTGTGAACGCCAAACCTTCCAGCAAGTCATTCACGTACGGATAATTACAATTTGTAGCAATTACAACGGGCTGATCGAAACCTTCGATAAGCCAACCTTGCGGGTCTTTGTCAGAAAAACCTAACGGACCTACCATCCTCTCCATTCCATTTTTTCTTGCCCATACAGATACCGATTCTAACAACAATTTAAATACTTCGGCATCGTTAAATGTTTCAAGGTAACAGAAACGAACATCTTTTATTTTATGGGTTTCATTATATTGATGACTGATAATCCCCATTATCCTTCCAACTGTTTCTCCGGCTTTAACGGCAACAAACAATACTGTGGTACAATGATCAAATGCCCTGTTCTTTTTATGATTGAAATATGTCCATTCATCCAAATATATGGGAGGTACCCAATTGGCATGGTTATGATGGATTTTTGCAGGAAGATGAATAAATTCACGCATCAGCTTTTTGGTAGTAACCTCTTTTATGTTGATTGCCATTTTCTGTATTTGGACGCCAAGATATCTATTTTATAAAATAGCAAAGCACCTTAGGTATCCTATTTTTCAACTCTTTTGTAACAGCCTGTTTTTCAGCCGAATGTTAATTAAAAAAACACAGAAAGGGCAGATTGAATATCAATCTGCCCCTCCTAAAAAAATTTTACTACTATGGGTTACTGTAATTTAAAAGATACTTCAAAATCGAGATTTAAATTTGATGCAGTTGTAATTGTATTGGTAGAAATATAAGTCAACTGAAGCACTATTTCTTTTTTGCTTACCATTTCGTCGACAACATTCTGCAAGAAATTCAAATACTCCAGAGAATTAAAATTAACATTTCCAGTGATGGTACCTAAGTTAGTCTTTATTTTCGTATTGCTTTTAACCAGCAAAGTAACTTCTTTCAATTCGATGTTATCAGTACCACCTTTCACAAAATCAACAAATGAATTTGGATTTAAAACTCCTTCGTAAACATACTTTTCATAATTACCAATTGCTGTAAAATCCGATAGTTTTAGTGTTTTCTCCAGTGTAACTGTTGCTCCGGCAGAAGCGATAAAATCATACGTATAAATCTTCGTATCTTTTATTGGAGAAGGTAAATCAATTTTGGGATCATCGTCCCCACACGACCAAACTAACATGCCAAAGGCAAAAACGCACAAAAACATTAATTTTCGATTCATAGCTTTCTTCATTGTTTAATTTAAATTCAAAAATTGTTTCTAAAAAATTCACGAATACATTTATAACAGCAAAAGTATGAATTAATTGTTTGTGTCGTGAAAATAAGTAATTTACCTAACCTGAGTTAAATTAATACTTACCGGAGCTTCAAAGATTCATGAGTTTAGTTCCGAATAGTTTTGGCTTTTCAGCATAAATAAACCGATAAAATTTCTACACAGATATTTTGGATGAGATTAAAGCTGTGCAGAATTAAGGGGAAAAGAACTACGGCTTTTATTAATTCAAAATCTGCTTAATCTAATTTTTTAATTCTAATTTCCTTGAATTCAATTCCCTGTCCTTCAGCCTGCAATCCAATATAACCTTCAGTCAAAGGTCTTTTGTCGATTTTAATTCCCGGATCGAAACCATTGGCAACACCACCACCTATTTGTGGTTTTGTATATTCAAGAACCTTTTCGCCATTAACTAAATGAATCACAAGCGAATCGCTGTAAACAATTAACTCCCCACTAACCCATTCATCCCATTCATATGTTTTCGATGATGAATTTACGCAATGTTGAGGAGTCATTTCCCCCTTTAAAAAAACTTCTGTTCCGGGCGAACACATGTTACCTGTGGGTCGTGGCTGCCCATCTCCTGAACTTGCAAGAATCTGATATTCAACAGAAATTGGCCAATCCTGTTCTTTCAAAATTGTTTTAGGATCTTGAGAATGAAACATTACGCCACTATTTCGATAAGTATATGATGGTGCATCTTTCATCCATTGATCAGTAAACCTGTATTCAAATTTCAAATGATAGGATGAAAATGGCGTTTTGTAAAACAAGTGTCCGTAGCGGTTGTTGAATTCTTTGTAACCATCGTAATTTACCTGAATTTTGCCGTCAATCACCTTAAAAGTATTTGCATAATTATCGCCAACTTCATGATGATGAAATTTCACAATCCATCCGTCCAGGTTTTTACCATTAAACAAAGTAATCCACCCATCTTTACTCTTTTCTTTAGGTTTTAGCGTAAAAGAAACAAGGACTAAAATTGACAACAGAAAAGAAAAGTTTAATAGTTTTTTCATGATATAAGTTTTTTCTATTTGACCAACTGATAGAAATAAGGCGGTACTGCGGTTTGAAAAGTCATGCTTTTCTTTGAATAGGGATGAATCAAAGTCAATGATGCCGAATGTAATGCAAGTCGTTTAATTCCTTTTTCTGAATTTCCGTATATTTTATCGCCGGCAACCGGATTACCATTTTCAGCAAAATGAACCCGAATTTGGTTTTTTGTGCCGGTAAATAAATTAATTTCCAACAGACTAAAATTTGCATTTTCCTTTAAAACCTTGTACCCGGTTTTCGAGAATTTACCTTTATCCGGATTATTTACTGAATACATTCTGTAAGCACTGTTTTCAACCAAATAAGAAGTTATTATTCCTTCCTTTTCTTTCATTTGACCATGAACAACAGCAAAGTAGATTTTTGTACAATCTTTCCAATTGTCCTGCAAAAATCGTTTTGCCTGCTCACTTTTAGCAAAAACCAAAACACCTGAAGTATCGCGATCGAGCCGGTGCACAATAAAAACACGGTTTCGTGAACGCGGGTTACCTTTCCGCACATAATCGGTTAAAAGAAAATACGCTGTTTTTTCCCTTTCTCTGTCTGTACCCATTGTTAGCAGACCATTTATTTTATCCACAACAATAATATCCTGATCCTCATGCAGGATCGTGAGTCCTTTCGGCTGATGTTTTGATGATTTTTGTTTGGCTCCTGATAAATGTTCCAGCATATTAATTTATTTAAATACCAAAAGTAAAGGGTTTATTTTAATTGTGGGTTCAGTAGCCGATAATTTGTAGGATTACAAGCAAATTTATCTGCCTTAAAATATTTTGGACACAATATTAAAAACAGAAACCGCTGCAAACTTTCGTTTACAGCGGTTTCTTCATCAAAAATTCAATTTCTACCAATTATTCTGCAATCCACGATACAATTTGTTCATCATCGGGTTTTACTTTAGATGGAATCATTTTTACAAGATTTCCTTTTTCGTCGATCAGATACTTTTGAAAGTTCCAGCCTACCTCAGAATCCAAAACCCCGTTTTTGCTTTTTTGTGTCAACCATTGATAAAGAGGGTCCATATCATCGCCTTTTACAGATATTTTCTCCATCATTTGAAAAGTAACACCATAATTTTTTGTACAAAATTCTGATATTTCTTCATTTGTACCAGGTTCCTGTTTCATGAAATTATTGGCCGGGAAACCGATAATCGTAAAATCTTTATTTCCATATTTTTCATACAACTCCTGAAGTTGCTCGTACTGTGGTGTTAATCCACATTTCGATGCAGTATTTACTACCAAAACTTTCTTCCCTTTTAAGGTTGAAAGATCGAAATTGTTTCCATCTATATCTTTAACTTTAAAATCATAAAACGATTGCTGTGCAAAAATGGTTCCTACAAAAATTACCATACTAAAAATCAAACCTATTTTTCTCATTCTGAACTTTTTTAATTGTTTATGAATATTTAAACAACGAATAGAATCAAAAGTTTTGAGACTTAAATCTTAGAATCACTGACCTTGGGAGGTCGGAGTCCCGGGAAAACCCATACATTTGCAATATGAATACAAACATTCCAAAAACAATGAAGGCGATTGTTTTAACCAAAAGCGGTGCAAAACCAACAATTGCCGAAATTCCAGTTCCACAACCAGCGGCTGGCGAAGTATTGGTAAAAATGCACGCATCACCAATAAATCCATCCGATTTAGCATTTCTTGCCGGTGGTTATGGTATCAAAAAACCATATCCGGCAGTGCCGGGATTTGAAGGAAGTGGAACTGTTGTTGCCGCCGGAAATGGAATTCTACCCAAATTGTGGATGGGCAAAAATGTTGCATGTGCAGCATCGCCAAAACACGACGGTTGCTGGGCAGAATATATGGTTACCAGCGCTTCGTCCTGCGTTTCACTTTCGAAGCAGATTTCGATGGATCAAGGTGCAATGATGTTTGTAAACCCAATGACAGCCCTGGCTTTTTTTGATATTTACAAAAAACTGCCAAACCCAACAAAAAAACTGCGGGGCATAATCAATACTGCAGCAGCCAGTGCACTGGGAAGAATGATAATAAAAATGGGAAGAACTCAAGGAATTCCGGTTATTTCAGTAGTCAGGAGAGAGGAACAAGTGGAAATTTTAAAAGCCGATGGTGCTGAAAATATTATAAACAGCAGTGATGCTGATTTTGAAAAACAACTGAAAGAGCTTGCGCACAAACTCAATGCAACTGTAATTTTTGATTGTGTGGGAGGAAAAATGGTGCAGCAATTAATTGATGCTGCTCCAAATGACAGCAAACTTTTCACTTATGGACGTTTATCTTCGGATGCCTGTGAAATCCAGCCCGGTAATTTGATTTTTACAGGAAGTCAAATACAAGGATTTTGGTTAACAAACCGGCTAAAAACTCAAAGTTTGTTGCAAACCATTTTAAATGTACGTAAAGCACATTCGCTGATTAACAATGAATTAACAACAACCATTTACAAGACATTTCAGCCGGAGCAAATTACAGAGGCCATTGAAACCTATCAGAAAAATATGAGTAAAGGAAAGGTTTTGATTCGGTTTAAGTAAACTGGCTAAAAACTCATTTTCTATTTCAACTCAAGTTGTTGAACATCTGAGTCAGATTCACTTCTGATTTTTTCAAATATTTCTTTCATTTCCTGCAATTTATCTGCATTTATATCTGCCAGAATATTTTGTTGTCCGATATCGTCTTTCAAATTGTAAAGTTGCCAAACCGTATCATTTGCTAAATCAAAACAAAGAAAGTTGCTGACTATGAATTTTTTTATATTCTTTTTCTCTGCCTTGTGCTTTAACATATTCCTGGATTGTATTTTCATCTCCATGTCTGCCAACAGAATTCACGTAAAATCCTTTTGTCCAAAACTCGCCTCCCCAAAGCTTCGTATTAACTTCTGGATGAAGTTTGAAAAGCTGTTTCGCAGTTATACTTTTTATCGTCTGAATTATTCTTGTCGGACTCAAGACTGACACACTCTGAATCAAAAAATGAATATGGTCTTTATCTGTGCCTAATTCAATAAAAACAATTTCAAATCTTTTCGATATTTCAATGCAAATATCTTTCAAACTCAAATCAACTTGTTCACTGAACACCACTCGACAATCTTTGGCAGGACAAACAAAATGATACAATAAAACAGAAACGTTGTGACTTTTATGTATAAATTCACTCACATAACAAATTTAATACTTATCTCGAAGCAGAACTTCGGGGAACTAACCCCGCAGAGATTAGAATTTTCAATTTTATTAAAGGTTGATTTTAATCCAAAACCTCATACTTCAAAAACCGATAACCCGCAGGATTCACTATTGAAATTTTAACCTTCCCATTATTACATTCTATTGTTTCTGATTGATTGTTTTCCAAATTCGTAATTTGTACTTTTTTATTCTGAATAAATTTCAATTCCAGTTCAGCCGAAATTTCGTTATTGTGCAGTTCCCTGAAAACCATTAAATATCCGGTTTTCTTTTCGGGATGATAAACCTGAAAACCGGTCCACGAAGTGTTGTTTGGTTCGTCGCCAATCGGAAAAACATAACTTTCGAAAATCTCTTTTCGGTTCTCTTTGTAGATTGAAATTATTTTTCGCAGTTCATCGCGTTCGGCTGGTTCTAAAAGTTGTGTGAGCATAAAACACGACGGTGCAGCCATAAAAGCGGACAATGCCGCATATGATTGACTGTGTTGGTAAGCATCTGTTTCTATGCATTCCACTGAAATTAATTCACCTTTTGTATCGTTCTCAATTCGTTTTGGAAGTCCCCAGTCTGATGAATAAACAGATTCTTTTCCGCACCATTCTTTGCCCGATTGAAGATTTTTAAAACTTGTGGTTTGAAAGCCTGTTTTGGTTAAAATCCAGGTTCGCTGCACTTTTCCGGTTGAAACGGTAA
>JBFHJA010000096.1:0-11258 GCA_041596165.1 Draconibacterium sp.
GGACAATCTACCACTTTGTTCTCCTCTTCGGGTTATGAAATGCTTTTAAAAGCCATGCTTCCTGAGGGTATTTTACCTGCAGGATTAGCAGAAAATCAGGGTGTATTCTGGTTTTTTAATGGCAATGATATTAAACATGATGGCAGCGCCCCGGGAACAATCTGCAATTCAACAAAGATGGCAATTCAGGATATCTCTTGCTAACTAATATGGATACTTCTACTAATGTACACGATAATGCATATTTCGAATTAGCCGGGAAAGTTCAAATTGCTATTTCGGCTTTCATTCAGCACCATTGGATTTCTTTAAACCGTAGTTTCTCCGTGAATAACAATCAGATAGTCTATCATGTGTTTGACGTGTTGGATACGAAATTTCCGCACGTGCGACATCACTAAAAACAACCCTTTCAATGATTTCATTTTTCAAAAAACCACATGCCTGGAAAGAGGTCCAGGAATTATTTCAGTATGAACCGGACAAACTGCTCCTGACATACGAATATTTAACTGTTGAAACAAGCTTTGGAAATACCAATATCCTTGTCACAGGAAAGGAAAACAAGCCTCCTTTGGTGTTGATTTATGGAGTAAACGGATGTGCTCCTTTTGAACTGGAATCAGTCTTTGGGCTTATAAATGATTTTAGGGTTTATGCCATTGATGGATTGGACCATTCAACCTTGAATACAGAAACTGTTCTCTTGATGCAAGATAATTCCTACGGACAATGGATGTTTGAATTATTGGCCTGGTTGAATATTCGGGATGCGGTTTTGGTGGGAATTTCATTTGGGGGATTTATTGGCTGGAAAACATTGTTGTTCGACGAGCGGCATGTCTCAAAAGCATTTTTCATAGTCCCTACAGGCATCGTGAACAGCGGTGTTTTGAGTGTTTTATGGAGAACGTGGCTTCCCTTGAAATTATACAAATGGCTAAAGCATTCAACCCATATTCGTCAATTTTCAGAGGAGTTATTCACTGAATATAATGAACTTACAATGACCTTTTTCGCGAAAGTCCTCCTTCAATCTGAAATAACTTTTTCGCCGATCCCAATCATAAAAAAAGAAGAGGCACAAAAGATTAAAACGCCTATTCATATTGTCGCGGCTGAAAAAGATTTACTCTATCCAGGAATAAAAATGCTGAAACGTTCAAAAGCAATATTTCCAACTCTGGGCGAGGTCTTATTACTGAAAGATTCCAGGCATGTACCTGACCGAAAGGGAAATGAAAAGATTGTGGATTTCATTAAAAATCTTGCAAAATGATTTTTGAAAGTACAAAATCTCAACAAGTGGTGCCCAATTATATTTTGGAACGACGCGGTTGCATTGTTTACTCACCTTTGTATCATCAAATAATGTTAAAGAATTTTTAAAAATAGAAAAATGAAAAATTTAGTACTTGTAGTATCTCTTATTATCACTTGTAATTTTTTAACCAATCCAGTCAATGCACAAATAGCTACAGAAGAAGCTAAAAGTGATTTGGGCCATATTCCTGACCTGCGAAAACACTCCATTAGTTTCTGTCCGGGCGGGGTTGCCTTTGGAATTTACTCCGCCAATTATGAATACCTGCTCAACTCAAAACACGGGCTTGTTATCAGGGGTGATTATGAAATGGTTCCTAAAACATATTCTGATGCAAATATTGAGTCGTTTGGCTATTCGTTAACTATTAATTACCGTTACCATTTCACCGAAAAAATGAAATCACCGTTTGTTGGATTTTATACCCGAAACCGAGTATATAAAGGAGAAGGGAAACAGGAAAACACACCTTTCGAATTCAGCAGGTCAGACTGGTCTTATGGTGCTATTACCGGAAAAAAATGGGTTTGGAAGAGTGGACTTAATTTAACTTTCGCTCTGGGTTATGGCTTTTCTGTAGATAAAAGGGACGTTAATAATTCCACCCCGCTAATTGAATCGGCTATTGATGAATTTGAGAACAAATACGACTTTATGTCTCCTTTTATTGGCGAACTCTCAATAGGATATACCTTTTAAACAAATTCAAATAATTTATTCACCATCTAAAAATTAAAAAATGAAGAATCTTATGAAATCACAAATGTCAGAAAAAATTGTACTGTTATTTGCTGTAGCATTGTTCGCTGTTACTGCATTTGCGCAAAACGAACGAACAATAACCAAAACAACCGAAGTAACACACAAATATAGTTTCAGTTTTCCAGTGATAATCTTACCTCAGTTAGTAGAAACAGCATGGGACGATAGAGTAAACACGCAACACATAGAATTTCATGTTAAACGCAACCTGGATGATAAAAATATCATTGGCGTAAAGTTTGCCACCTGGCGTTTATTTCAGCCTATGGGAATTGTCTGGTGGGACGGGCTTAAGGATAAAATTGAAACAAAGAGTGAATTTTATCCCGGTCACGTGAGAGAAACCGGATTAGGAGTATCCTATCAACGCATGTTATGGGAAGGGCTATTTGCCACAGTTGAAGTACTACCACAATTTAAAACCTATATCGATTTAGATGATAACAAAATAGGAAATGGGGTTAAATTATATAATTCTTTACATCTTGGTTATCATATTTCATTGGGAAAGAAGAAGCGGTTTTTCTTTGAACCCCAGGTACATTCTCAATTTTGGGTGTTTGACACAAATACACCTGATGGTTTTAAACAATTGGATGACAAATGGAGAAACTATTTCCTTTTTGAACCAAATTTATATTTTGGAGTAAATTTCTAAATAAAACTCATATCAACATCATTGTTAACTATTAAGAATACAAATCATATGAAATTCAAAAAAATGAAACATTTTACAATTATAATTTACATATTCTCAATTTTATATGTAAACAGTGAAGCATCGGCACAAAACATTTT
Organism: Draconibacterium sp.; assembly: GCA_041596165.1. Classification (GTDB taxonomy): domain Bacteria; phylum Bacteroidota; class Bacteroidia; order Bacteroidales; family Prolixibacteraceae; genus Draconibacterium. Next base: position 2,885 of record JBFHJA010000096.1, read on the forward strand.
AGTCCAATATTTTGGCGGCAACAAAGACAGCCTAATAGCAGAAGCTCAAAGATTAATAAACATAACTGAACCCACTTTTAATAACGAAAACGATCAAACTGAGACGAATGCTGCCTCAATGGCAGATTTAGGCTTTGAACAAGTATATCAGGCACAAAACCGTTTTTTCACAACAAAAGACAATACAAGAATTTTTGCCTTTAAATTTGGTGAAGGTTCCGAAAATACCATCATCCTTATACACGGTGTTGCAAGTAGTGCATACCTCTACAACAAAACGGCGGGTTTATTACAGGAGGCAACACAAGCCGAAGTGTATGCCATAGACTTAAGGGGGCATGGACAATCTGAAGGGAAAAGCGGTGATGTGAATTATGTGAATCAATATGTCGATGATATAGCAGCTGTTCTTACAACCATCCGTAAAGAAAAACCTAACGGAAAAATTATCGTTGCCGGACATTCCATGGGCGGGGGAATTGCCATGCGTTATGCAATGGAAAAGAAATACGAACAACCGGATGCGTTTCTGCTTTTTGCCCCCCTGATTGGACAGGATTCACCTGCATTACAGAATGAAAATGCAAAGGATAGTAAGCAATCTGAACCTTTCATGAAAATCCATATCGAACGAATGATTGGGCTGTCTATGTTAAACGAAATTGGTAATCATGAGAATGACAACTTACCTGTTTTGTTTTTAAATGTTCCCCAAACAGTTCCTTTGCGAAATTATAGTTTCAGAGCACATAAAAGTATGGCACCTGATAGCTACGTGTCGGGATTGAAGGCAATATCCAAACCACTTCTTGTATTAATGGGAAGTTCAGACGAAGTTTTCTCGGCAGAAGCTACCAGAAAAGCCGTTTTAGAAAACAGCACAGGAACAGTTTATATTGTTGATAATGCCTCACACAACGGAATAAGGCATAATGCACAAGCATTTAGTCTGATACACAATTGGTTTTTGCAATTATAATAAACTGTAAGCTTTAGTACAACATCCGGTAGTCTCAAAGCGAAATGCATCTGATACTTTAATTTAATGCGTTTTCCTTTATATTACTTAAATTCTAACTTGTCTGATTATCAATTTTTAATTTTAAAAAAAATGGTAATTTCAGAATTAATATGAAAAACTTCAATCTTAAATAACTTGCATTTTTTCCGACAATTGAAATAAAAAGTGTTGGTAGAATATTATTAAAACATTTAACTATGAAAAACATTCCTGATAAAGAAAGCATGTTTCCTCTCGATGGGTACAAACGCCTTTGTTTTCTTAAAAACGTTGTTAAAAATCCAAATATATTAATCGGGGATTACACCTACTACGATGATTTTGACAATGTTGAAAATTTCGAAAAAAATATAAAATATTATTTCGATTTTACAGGCGATAAACTCATAATCGGCAAGTTTTGCATGATTGCTTCCAATGTAAAGTTTATAATGAATGGTGCAAATCATCTAACAGATGCAATAACTTCCTATCCGTTTGCTGTTTTCGGTAAAGATTGGGGAAATGTCATGGAAGGCAAATCTTATCCTAACAAGGGCGATGTAATAATTGGCAACGATGTTTGGATAGGTTACAATGCAACCATTATGGCAGGTGTGAAAATCGGCGATGGGGCAATTATTGCAGCCAATTCCAATGTGGTGAAAAACGTTGAACCTTACAATATTGTGGGTGGGAATCCGGCAAAACTTATAAAAAAACGTTTTTCTGACAAAACAATTACAAAGCTTTTGGAAATAAAATGGTGGGATTGGGATATTGATCGTATTACAGCTAATATTCAAAATCTTACGGGAAATAATCCCGAAAATTTACTTTGAAGTTATGAGGAAATATTTGTCTCTCTTTGTAGCAGTGCTATTTACTTTTTCTGTACAGGCACAAGATTTTTCCAAAGCGCGAAAACGCACTGAAATTTTATTTCGTAAAGAACTCAAAAACAAGGATGTCCATAATGCTTTTCTGTCAGTATATTCACCATCGAAAAACATTGACTGGAGTTTTGCGAATGGTACTTTTAAAAATGGAGAAAAAGTATTGGAACGGAATTCCTTTTATTCTGCAAGTATTGGCAAAACTTTCACGGCAACCGCTATTGCTGTTTTGTATGAACAAGGAAAACTCGATTTTTCCGATAAAATTTGTGAGCATTTGCCCGACAGTATTATAAATGGATTGCTTGTGTTCGATGGCAAAGATTATTCAGCCGAAATTTGTATCTCACAATTATTGCAGCATATGTCAGGTATTCCTGATTACATTGATGGAGGAACATTGGATGGTGCTCCAAATGGAATGGAAATGTTGTTTTCAGATACCGCAAAATTTTGGCATCCGATGGAAATGATTAATCTGGCAAAAAATAAAATGAAAGCAGATTTTGCACCGGGCACAGGTTACAAATACTGTAACACTGACTTTGTATTATTAGGATTAATTATTGAAAATGTTAGTGGAATGCAGGTGCACGATTTTTACAGAAAATACATTTTTGAACCTTATGAAATGAAACATACAAGTATGCTTTTGCGATCAAAGCCCATTGAACCAACAGGAAGGATAGCTGAAATTTATGCCGGAAATACCGAAGTTTCCAAATACACTAGTCTGAGCATTGGTTGGACAAGTGGAGGATTAGCTACTACTGCCTCTGATTTAAACAAATTTCAGATAGCATTGCATATGCATAAAATAATAAAAGCTAAAACCTTGGATAAAATGATGCAATGGATTCCTGAAAGCACCGGAATTTATTATGGCTTCGGTCTGCGAAAAGTTGTTTTTAACGAGCGTATTCCAGATATTTCGGATTCCTGGATTGTGGGGCATACAGGTAGCTCTTCATCGTTTATGTTTTACTGTCCTGAATTGGATGTATATATGTCAGGTACTTTGAATCAGGTAACTGAATCGAAAAAGACTTTTGAAATTCCGGCAAAAGTATTGAGTTTTATAGAGAATGCATTTGATTATTAATCACCAGTTATTTAGTATGTTATGAAATTTTCATGTTTTATTATACTTGTTTTTCTTTTGAATTTTGCGTTTGCTCAGGGAAACAGATCAGAAAGATGGCAAACGGATTTATTAATCTATCAAAAAGAGTTGCAAAAGCGACACATTGACGTTTACAATAAAATTGATAAACAAAGTTTTAATAATGAGTTAAACCTAATTTCTTCATCAATAGAAAAACGAACCGATTGGGAAATTGCCGTTGAACTGATGCGCTTAACCCGAAAAATTGGCGACGGACATACTTCAGTTTCACTCGCAAATTGGGATACACATTATTTTCCGATAGAAGTAAAAAAAATAAGTGGGAAATGGCGTGTAATTAAAGTTTCTGAAGAGCATGCTACAATTTTAGGGGCCACACTTACTAAAATTGATGAAAAACCTATTCAAGATATAGAAAAAGAGCTTTCAGCAGTAGCACAATTTGTTGAAAATGAACATTCAAAAACTGTAAGGATTGGTGAATATCTGCCTTTAAGCGAATTGCTTTATGCATTGAAAATCACAAAATCGATAGAAGAAGCACAATTTCAATTTATTACTGATGACGAAAAAAAACTGACTGCAATTATTAAACCTGCTCCGCAAAACGAGCTAAAAAGTCAAAAATACAAAGAATTGAAAATTGGTACTCCGGGCATCGAAAAGCCTGAAAATCCAGACTTTGAATTCCTTTGGTTCACACAAATAGAAGGTACGCAAATCACTTACGTAAAATTCGACAGCTATCCGTCATTTGACGAAATGATGCCTTTTGTAGAGAAAATGGTTGCTTTTATTATGAAAAATCAAAGCCGACAGGTTATTATTGACTTGCGAAACAATGGAGGCGGCGATTTGTATATTGGTCTTATCATGGCCAATGCTCTAAACATGGTAGACGGGATAGACTGGGAAAATGGTGTTTACGTACTTTCTAGTGGCATTACATTTTCGGCTGGGGCAAGCAATGTTGCACTATTCCGCGAATTGCTCAATGCAAAAATTGTCGGCACACCAACCGGTTCAAATCCAACTGGCTACCAGGATATGGACTCGTTTAATCTTCCTAATTCCAAATTGCGAATTACTTACTCAAAGAGATTGTTTCGTATTCAGGAAACAGCAACCGACGGCGTTCAACCCGATATTTTTATCAATTATGTATGGGACAGCTATGCCAGAGGTGTTGATAATATTTTAAACGAATTACTTGCAATATTGAAACAATAGGCAAATGTCCACAAATACAAAAGTTATCAAACGACTGAAAAAATAATTTTTGATGATGCATTGGGAACAAAGCGGTGCCTGTAACACAAAAATAAAGGAAATTAGACGGTTCTAGCCCGCTTCAAAATTGCATCGGATTGATATGTTTGAAGCCCGCAATTCCTCTTTCTCGAATCCCGATAATTATCGGAATAAAATTTATGCCTTTTCTGCTACAGCAAAATAGTTTAGTTCCTGAAAAGCAAGACATAGTTCAAAACCTCTCAAATACAAGGTTTTAAAGGCGACATTTATTTCGTGGTTTTATGGAGCTTTCTTGTCAACTGCTGGCACTCCTTTCTCCATCCACTCCGGCATCGGTTTTCCTTTTAAATAATGATCGAAGAATTGTGCCATGCGAATTTGAAAATCTTCTTTGTCACGCAGTTTTGTGGGCCAGTGGTCGGCTTCGTTATAATTGAGCAGCCATGCAGGTTTTTGCAAGCGGCGCAATCCTATAAAAAATTCAATTCCCTGATACCATGGAACGGCGCCATCATCATCGTTATGCATAATTAAAATTGGCGTTTGAATTTTATCGAGCGTAAAAACCGGTGAGTTTTCGATATAACGCAACGGTGACTCCCAAATTGATTTCCCGATCCGGCTTTGTGAATGTTCGTATTGAAATGAGCGGTTCAATCCGCTTGTCCAGCGAATTCCGCCATACGCGCTGAACATATTTACAACCGGTGCACCTGATTCTATTGCGGCAAAAAGGTTTGTTCGTGTTGCTAAATACGCTACCTGATAACCACCCCAACTATGTCCTTGAGCGCCAATATGTTTTTCGTCAACAAACCCTTTTTCAATTAACTTAGTTACTCCCGGCATTACACAGTTAAAAGCATCTTCACCCGGGTAGCCCTCTTTGTAATAAATATCGGGATTAAAAACCAAATAACCATTGCTTGTATAATAATGGTAATCGATTGTCGAGCGGTGCAATTCGGGCATCCTGTAACTTAGTAATTCCTGTGAACTTTTCTCATAGAAATTCACAATCATCGGGTACTTTTTTGATGGATCGAAATTTTCTGGTTTGTGCAAAGTGCCTTCCAATTTCAGTCCATCCAACGAAGTCCAGGAAACCAATTCTGCCGTTCCCCATAAAAAATCTTTCTGCTGAGGTGCGGCATCGCTGATTTGGATTTGCATTTTAAAACTCAAATCAGAAGTCAGTAAATTTGGATAAGTTTGATAATCTTCTTTTGTAAAAACCAACAAATCAGCATCTTTTGCCTTTTTCGGTGTGTTCAGATTAAAATTACCAGCAAACAGTTCTTTTGGTTCTTTTGATTTTCCCAAATTAATTTGGTAATAACCGTCAGCTCGTGTTATTTCGTTATGGCCAGTGAGAAACAGAGGCTTTTCAATGTCAATCGTTTTTTCATCTCCGCCAAATCTGTTTCTGCCAAGCTCTTCATCCAATCTCACAAGCCTGTAACTAATGTTTTTTTGCCTTCCATTTTGAGTAATATTTACCGATAGTTTTTTGTTTTCGGGATCAACCTTCCAAATATCAAAACGGTCATAAATCAGCAGATGCTCGTCGTTTTTTGTCCAGCCAGCAAGTCTGTAGCTATCCGGAAAATTAGGTACGTCATTCAGTTCATCGGCAACTTGAACCGTTTTGGCAGTTGTTATTTTAAATTCTTTTCCACTTTCGATATTGAAAGTGTTCCAGGTTGTGTCAACCGCACTATACCAATACAAAAATTTGCCTTCGGGCGAAACCTGCGGAGTTGCACGGATGTCTTTTTTAATCATTACAGCTTTGCCGGTTTGAATATCGACAAGATAAAAATCGTTTTGTTCCGGGCTACCTTCCCACATACTTTGCACTGCATACGGGTGATTCGACCATGCCAGCAGTTTATTGGAATCGCCTTTCTTAATTTGTCGGATAGCTGAAAATTGTTGTGTTTCCAATTGAACCATTTTTGCCTCATCAATATGAAAAACTGCGAGGAATGATTTTTTCAAATCCCTGTTTTTATTTACAATTTGAGCCGTTTGCAACTCCTCTTCGTTCCATGTCCAAATATCGAGAACCGGGATTTCTTCGTCGAGGATTGTTGTATCTTTTGGCGTTTTTTTCGGTGCTGTTCCAAAAAACAAACTGTTTCCATTTTCAGAAAATGATAATTTCCCGTTTTCAGAAATTTCCCAATTATCAGGAATTGCAGCGTTTGAGTTATCAACAACTACTTCTGCTTTACCTCTTTTATTCCAGAGAAATAATTCATAGTCAGAAGTTTCTGTTTTCTTTTCATTCGAAATTTCTCCTACCAACGCAACTTTTTCGCCGGTTTTATCAATTGTTAACTGTTTGAACTTTCCTTTTCCGTCAAGGATTTTTTGTGGTTGGTTTGCTTCCAAATTTAAATGATAAACTCCTGCCTCAAAAGTGCTGTCTTTCCCTTCCGAGATAAAAACCAACGTCTCCTTTTCTTCAGCAAATTCATAAGTACTCACCGCCGGAAATTCTGAAATTCCACCTGTTTTCAGGTTTCTCACAAACAGGGGATACACTTTCTCCTCCTCTTTTATCTTCGCCTCTGCCTTTTCTTTCTTCGCAGTGTCTTTCTTCGCCTCCGTTTGATAAACAATCCAGCCCGCCCATTTTTCAGGCACTTTCACCGAAATAAGTTTATCAATTGAATCGGTTTTATGATTTTCAAGATTGTAAATGGCCAGTTTGTTTGCAGGAAAATCTTCCTTTTTTGTTTTTTTGAGTTTTAACTGGCGAATTGTATCCCCGGCAGGTTTCAGTGTAAATACAACAAATTTTGAGTCCGATGTTATTTGCGCATCTGTGCCACAATTAAAGCAGGCAGTTTCTTCAGCTTTTGGCGTTGAAATCTTCAACGTCGGATCACCTTTCCAGGGTTCCTGTTTGTAAACGATAAATTTTCCATTGTTTGAAACTTCAGTTTCAGTAATGCGGTTCCATCTTAAAATATCATCGTGCGTAAGCGGTTTTTTTACAGTTTGAGCTGTAATTAATTCAGTGATAAAAAACAGAAAGCATAGAAAAAAGGTATTTTTCATATCAAAAAAAACTTTTGAATTATCATAATTATTTGAACGGTTCAAAGTAGAAAAATTTTATTTATGTCGCGGCGAAAAGTATGTTTTATTGTTGTCAAATTAAGATTTCTTCAGCACATATTTGTGAACCGCCAAAATGTTTTTTAATTTTATTATCCGCGAATATTTATGGTTATACTTGACCGAAGCTAAAACTAAAAAACAATGAAAACAGCTTATTTACTTTTAATCACCGGAATAAATGGAATTTTATTATGTTCTAACTTCATAAAAAATGATGAATCAGGGACAAGAATTAACAGAGTAAATGATGAAATAAATATCCTTGGCAAATGGGTCAGGATTGGACAAAACGGGCCGATTGCCATTGAGTTTCACGAAAACGGACTTGTTGAAACTGATTTTGGAAACGACCATTCGATTGACGTGATTTCTGAATTTGAAATTCGAAACGATACTATAATTTTTATGGACAAACAAGGTCAAATGTGCCAGAACAATGGACTATATCAAATGTACAAAACAGATTATTATTTGGGATTTGATTTAATTGACGATGATTGTGGTGGGAGAATAAAATCAACAATGGGCTATTGGACAAAGCCGGATTTCAATTCAATACTTGAAAAATTAGGTAAGGAAATATCCAACAGCCCAGAAAAAGAATTGTATTTGTGCAGGGCGAGAATACATATGGCAATTGGAAATTCAGCAAAAGCCAAATCTGACCTTGATGAATATATAAACCACGAAACGTCAAACGCGAGAGTTTACATAAACAGGGCAGGTACAAGATTTCCTGCCGACATGGAAGGAGTTGTTATTGATTGCAACAAAGCTATTTTGTTGGAACCAAACAATAAAAATGCATATTTTCTGCGTGGGTTGGCGAATTATGAATTGGGAAACAAAGAACAGGGCTGCGAAGATTTTAGCAAAGCAATTGAGTTGGGTTTTTCGGTTTTGAAAATCGCGGAACAGGAAAGATGCTCCGAATTCTGGAATAAGAAATAAAATCTTCCAGGATTA
>JBFHJA010000097.1:0-11243 GCA_041596165.1 Draconibacterium sp.
AGATGCCTTTATAGCCATATTGGTAACAAATAAAGAGGCATTGGTTTATGTGTGTAATGGAGATGAGGAAATTTATGAATGGTTTAGGGGAAGCATTACCGATCCGAAAAATTTCAGTTTGACAAACGGTTATGGTTCGCAGGTAGTTGGGAAATTTGATGGAAGTAATTTTTCGGGAAGTGTGGTTTTAACGGATGCTACTACCCACTTATTTACCGCAAGCGCTAATACAGGAATTGAAACCGGAATTTTTCAGGTTTATGGAGATTTGGCTGTACAGGAAGGAGTTGTTGCCGGATGGATTTTAAATGCAAAAAGCGAAGAACGTGGCAGTTTTCAGTTAAATTCTGTGTTTCAGTTAACGCCAACAAAACCGAAAACAAGTACAATTTCTTTTAAAAATAATAGCTTCTCAATCCAACGATATGTCTCGTGGCATCCTGATTCAATTAGAGTTGTTCGATCTAATTGATAGGTGAATCCTGACCAACAAAAAACGATATACAAAGTATTCATACTCCAGTAGATCACCCCGGAATATCTAAAATTGACTGGTTTATATTGAATTAGTGACGGGAAGCAAGCAGTTTAAAAAGAACTATTTAATTTTTCAGTTTCACTCTCAGTAAAAAATCATCCGCAGTAATAAACAGTTCCGAATAATCGGCATTAAAAGCACAATTGGCAGTTGCTTCGCCGGTAATAATAGTTCCGAGATGTTCACCTTCCGTGGAAAAAATGAGCACTCCGCCGGGGCCAGTGGCAAAAATCCAACCGTTTTTGTGGACTTTCATTCCATCGGGAAGGCCTTTTAAAGTGGCGGTTTTGTCAGTCGCGTCAAAAAACACCTTTCCATTTTTCAGCAATCCTTTTCTATCAACATCATAAACCATCCAGATTGCCTTTTCGGGATCGGAATTGGCAACATACAGTTTTTTGTAATCAGGAGAAAAAGCGATTCCATTGGGGCGGGAAAGTTCATTAGTCAGCAAAGTTACTTTCCCGCTTTTATCCACTTTGTAAATTCCCTGAAAATCGAGCTCTTTGGCCGGGTCGTCCATGTTTAAAGCCAAACCGTAAGGGGGGTCGGTAAAATACAAATCGCCGTTTTTATGGTACACTGCGTCGTTGGGGCTGTTTAGTTTTTTCCCGTCAAAACCGGCTGCAACGGTTTTATATTCTGGTTTTGGATTAGAAATCGGAGCGTTCATTTTTGCAATTCTGCGGTCGCCGTGCTGACAAAGCAGAAGTTCATTTTTATGATTCAGCAACAATCCGTTTGAACCGGTTTCGCCACCTCTCTTTTCTTTTCCGGTATAACCTGAAGGTTTCAGATACAATTTGATTCCGCCTTTTTCAGTCCATTCAAAAACTGAATTATTTGGAATGTCGGAGAAAATAAGTTTGTTTTCCTTTTCAAGCCAGAGTGGACCTTCAGTCCATTCAAAACCCTCGCCAAGGATTTCAACAAGTTCACTTGCAACATCTGTAATTAAAATTTCATTCAGCCTTTTATCTTTCATAACCAGCGCAACGTCTTTTTTATAATTCTGGCAAACACCCGCAGATAAAATCATGAGGAAAACAAAAGTGAGAATCGACGTTTTCATGATGTTGGAATTAGAAATTTAGTCTAAAGTAAATAACGAATCTCTTCCATCCAACTTTTTTAAAAGAAGAACTTACTCTTTGAATGTTTCAAAGCAAAACTGTTTGAAAATATATACGAATCGGAATTCGCATCATCAACCCCAAAAAGAAAAACCGCTGTCCATCAAGTGACGGACAACGGCTTTCAATATATAAATGGTTTTTATTAAGACTCTGACTCAGCTTCTGCTTTTGAGAAATCCATGGCTGACATTCTTTTGTAAGAATTGTAACGCCATTTTGCATTGTCTTCAGATGCTGCAAAAAGTTCGTCGGCAGCTGCAGGGAAAGTCTTTTTAAGTGAGGTAAAACGTACTTCACCATTTAAGAATTCCTGGAATTTATTCCAATCGGGTTCTTTTGAATCAAGCTGGAATGGGTTTTTGCCTTCTTCTTCCAACAGCGGGTTGTATCGGAAAAGCGACCAGTAACCTGATTCAACTGCACGTTTTTGTTCATCCTGTGCTTTACCCATGCTTGCACGCAAACCGTGGCTGATACAAGGAGAGTATGCTATTATAATTGACGGGCCTGGATATGCTTCAGCCTCTTTCAATGCTTTCAGGTATTGCGATTGATTGGCACCCATAGCAACCTGTGCTACATAGATGTATCCGTAAGAAATCATCATAGCTCCAAGGTCTTTTTTACGAACACGTTTTCCGGCAGCGGCAAATTTTGCAACAGCACCAACAGGTGTTGATTTTGATGCTTGTCCACCGGTGTTTGAATAAACCTCGGTATCCATCACTAAAACATTAATGTCTTGTCCGCTGGCCAACACATGGTCAAGTCCGCCATAACCAATATCATAAGCCCAACCGTCGCCACCAAATACCCAAATTGATTTTTTAACCAGGTATTGTTTAAGTTTCATAATCTCCCTGGCATAGTCGGCATCACTTGTTGAAATGGCTGCTTTCACTTTTTCTGATGCGATTACAGAAGCTTCGGCGTTATTCATATTGCTCAACCATTCTGTAAATGCTTCTTTCACTGTATCAGTGATACCATTACTCAATGCACTCTGCATAACTTCAGCTATGCGACTACGTTGAGCCTGAACACCTTCCGCAAAACCAAAGCCATATTCGGCATTATCTTCGAAAAGCGAGTTTGCCCAAGCTGGTCCGTGGCCTGAATCTTTATGTTTGCAATATGGAGTTGATGGAGCTGATCCGCCATAAATTGAAGAACATCCTGTTGCATTGGCAACCATCATTCTTTCGCCATAAAGTTGTGTAATAAGCTTAATATAAGGTGTTTCTCCACAACCGGCACAAGCGCCAGAGAATTCAAAAAGTGGTTGTGCAAACTGTGAATTTTTCACCGACTGGTTTTTATCAACTACCTTTTCCTTTAATGAAACTTCATTAACCATATAGTCCCAACGCTCAATGTCTGACTGCTGAGTTCCAAGTGGTTTCATTTCAAGTGATTTAACTTTCGATGGACAAACATCGGCACAGTTACCGCAACCTGTACAATCGAGCGGACTAACCTGAATGCGGAAATTTAATCCGGCAAAAGTTTTTGTTGGTGTTGCAACGCGCACTTCAGTTCCTGCAGGTGCGGCGTTTACCTCTTCTTCTGTTAACAAGAATGGGCGAATTGCAGCGTGAGGACAAACATAAGCACATTGGTTACACTGAATACAGTTTTCAGCTTGCCATTCGGGAACATTTACAGCAATTCCGCGTTTTTCATAGGCAGCAGTACCGAGCGGAAAAGTTCCGTCTTCGTTACCCTTAAATGTAGAAACCGGAAGATCATCACCGCGTTGTCCGTTAATTACATCAACTACTTTGCGAATGTATTTTGGACGTGGAGTATCATCGCTTTCTTCAGCAATTACAATTTTTTTCCATTCTTTCGGAACTTCAACTTTGCTTACATTTTTACCACCAGCATCAACTGCTGCATAGTTCATATTTACAATCCGTTCACCCTTTCTGCCATAAGATTTTACAATAGCTTTTTTCATCTCATCAACTGCAATACTGTAAGGAATTACACCGGTGATTTTGAAAAATGCAGATTGCATAATGGTATTGGTACGTGTTCCCAATCCCAATTCTTCGCCAAGTTGCGTACCATTTATAATGTAGAAGTTAATCTCATTTTCTGCCATATATTTTTTCATGGCATCAGGAAGTTGGTTTTTAGTTTCTTCTTCGTCCCAGATTGAATTCAGCAGGAATGAACCACCTTTTTTCAAACCTTTTAAAACATCATACAAATGAAGGTATGCTGGTACATGGCAAGCCACAAAGTCGGGTGTGGTTACTAAATATGTAGAACGAATTTGTTTGTCACCAAAACGGAGGTGAGAACAGGTAAAACCACCTGATTTTTTTGAGTCATATTGGAAATATCCCTGACATGATTTGTCGGTTGAATCGCCAATAATTTTAATTGAGTTTTTGTTGGCACCTACTGTTCCATCGGATCCTAAACCATAAAATTTAGCCTGGTAAGTTCCTTTAGGTGTAATATCGATTTCCTCTTTTAATGGCAACGATTTGAAAGTTACATCATCAACAATACCAATCGTGAAATCGCCTTTTGGCTCTTTCATTTCAAGATTTTCGTAAACCGACATAATCTGAGATGGCGTGGTATCTTTTGACCCCAAACCATAACGTCCGCCAACAACTATAGGAGCATCTTTTTTACCATAAAAATAAGATCTGATATCAAGGAAAAGTGGTTCGCCACCAGCACCTGGTTCTTTTGCGCGGTCTAAAACGGCAATGCGTTTTACCGATTTAGGAAGTGCTTCAGCAAAATATTTTGCAGAAAATGGGCGGAACAGATGAACTACAACCAAACCTACTTTTTTACCCTGGTCAGTTAAATAGTCAATAGTTTCACGAATGGTTTCTGTTGCCGATCCCATAGCAATAATAATATTTTCAGCCTCAGGATGACCATAATAAGTAAACGGACGGTATTTTCTACCTGTTAATTCACTGATTTGATCCATGTATCCGGCGACAATATCGGGTACTGCATCATAAAAACTATTTGATGCTTCTTTTGCCTGGAAAAAAATATCTGGGTTCTGTGCTGTACCACGTGTTACCGGGTTTTCAGGATTCAAAGCACGGTTGCGGAATTCCTGCAAAGCATTCTGGTCAATCATTGGAATGATATCTTCCATTTGAATTGCTTCAATTTTTTGAACTTCGTGTGAAGTTCGGAAACCATCGAAAAAGGCAAGGAATGGAACTCTTGATTTGAGCGTTGCCAAATGTGCAACACCTGCCAAATCCATCTCTTCCTGTACAGAACCAGCACCAATCATTGCAAAACCTGTTTGACGGGCAGCGTAAATATCACTGTGGTCGCCAAAAATAGAAAGTGCATGACCTGCCAGCGCACGTGCACTAACATGGAAAACTGTTGGTAATAATTCACCAGCAATTTTGTACATATTTGGAATCATAAGCAACAACCCCTGCGAAGCAGTGTATGTTGTAGTTAATGCACCTGATTGAAGTGCACCATGAACAGCACCTGCAGCACCACCTTCACTTTGTAATTCTGCCAGACGTACCGGACGGCCAAACATATTCTTCTTTCCAAATGCGGCCCACTCATCAACATACTCAGCCATTGTTGACGAAGGAGTAATTGGGTAAATACAAGCGACTTCGCTAAACATGTAACTCATGTATGCAGCTGAATAATTACCGTCACATGTAATGAATTTTTTTTGCTTTGTCATTTTTCTAATTTATTGATTTTGATATATATATTTAATTTTCCCGCTAATATAAGAATCCAAATAGCCACAATGGTATTTTATTTCCTTCACCGGTTTCAATAACATCTGATGCGGCAAAATAATCAGTCCCCGGTTCCAGTTTACGACCCCCAACCACAAAATGATATTTGTCGTTTACATAAAAATCGGCGACCGTTGAGCTTTTCACATTACAAATGTAATCTACCTGATTGTAAAAAAAAGTCTGGCGTAAATTTAAACTTTCAGTATTGTTTGGAGCAATGGCATATAATAAATTTGTGTTGTGCAAATATACTTTGTCCGGCTTTTTCATTTGTTCATCATCGCCATTTGAATATAACAAATTTATTAGTCGTGCATTTTTTAAGTAATTCAAATAATTCATTATCGTGGCACGCGAAGTTTCAACCGATGTGGCAAGTTTACTTACATTAGGTGTAAAGGGAGCTTCTGTGGCAATAATGTGTAACAGTTTTCTGAGTTTTGGCAAGTACTTTAACTCAATTTGGTTGATATAAGGTACATCAATTTCCAAGGCCAGGTTGATGTGCATCAACAATCGATTAACATAAAAATTTGGATCGTCAATAAAATAAGGGAAATAACCACTTTTCAAATATTCATCAAAATAAGCCAGCGGCCTTACTTTCGAAACTATTTCATGTGCAATTTCAACATGATTAGAAATTATCTCTTCAAAAGAGTAGTGTCTGAAATTGTTACCCGTTTGGTAATTTAAATATTCCCTGAAAGATAACCCTTCCAAGTGACTTATTTTTGCAATACCCTGCAAATCAGGATTTCCCTCTGCAATTCGAAGAACCGATGATGAACTAAAAATGATTTTTAACTCAGGGATTTCGTCGACACATTTTCGCAAATCAGCAGACCATTCCGGATATTTTTGAATTTGGTCAAGTACGAGAACCTTACCTCCTCTTTTTGCAAACTCATCAGCAAATGAACTGATTTTCCGTTTAGTGAAATAAAAATTATTCAGGTTAATATACAAAACCGAATTATCATCACTATATTTTTCCCGAATGTAATCAAGCAAAAACGTAGTTTTACCTACACCCCTAAAACCCTTTATACAAATGAGTTGCTGGCTCCAGTCGATACGTTTCGAAAGCCCCCTTTTAATAGTAGGTTTTCTGCTTTCGAGCAATGATTTATGTATATTTTGAAAGAAATCCAATGTTTAATTTTTGTGCAAAAATAGTCAGAATTGCGTTATTTTTGCTATCTGTAGATAGCAAAAGTAAAATTATTGTGTAATTTATAACTAATAAAAATAGTAATATTCTGAAATTTGAGAAATTACAAAGGTGAATATCAAAAATTTGTAGTTTTGCCGAAAACAAAAGTAAATGCATAAAAAGCCCGAGCTTCTTTTACCTGCCGGAAATACCGAATCACTTTTTGCCGCTTTTCAAGCCGGAGCTGATGCAGTTTATTTGGGGTTATCTCAATTCAATGCACGGGCCAGAGCCAGCAATTTCAACAAATTTCAGTTTATCTCAATTTTGAATGAAGCACGAAAGCGAAATGTATTGGTTTACGTAACCCTGAATACGGTAATAAAAAACAATGAAATAGGTTCGTTAATTGAATATCTCCATTTTTTAAACGAAGCAGGTGCCGACGGAATTATTGTACAGGATTGGGGTGTTTATTTCATCGCCAAAAAATATTTTCCAAAACTAAAAATTCATGCAAGCACGCAAATGGGGGTTCATAATTCATTGGGCACAAAGCTTTTGAAAGAAAAAGGATTCCAAAGAACCGTGCTTGCCCGGGAACTTAGCCTAAAAGAATTGGAAACAATTGTTAAAACATCGCCGGTTGAAACCGAAGTTTTTGTACATGGCGCACTTTGTTACTCGTTTTCAGGTATGTGCCTTTTTAGCAGTTATACTGGCGGAAGGGGCGCCAATCGTGGAATGTGTGCTCAGCCTTGCCGCCGCGAATATGACGACAAAAGCAACAAAAAATATCTTTTCAATCTTAAAGACAACCAATTGCTTGAATTCATCCCGAAGTTAACTGAAATGGGTGTTTCGAGTTTAAAAATAGAAGGCCGCATGAAATCGGGTGAATATACTTTCAGGGTCGGTTCTGCATACCGTATGGCGCTTGATGATGAAACAAAAATTAAACCTGCTCTTCAAAAATTAGAACTCGATTTTGGGCGTGAAAAAACAAGCTATTTTACCGGTGGCGACGTAAAAATGGCAATTTCAGAGGTAGCTTCAACTGGGATACTCTTAGGAAAAGTTGAAAAAGTTTCAGGAAATAAAATCCTGGTTTCTTCAACCATTCCGATTGAACAAAAATTCAGGCTACGCATTTTGGGAACCATAAATACAGACCCAATTTATGTAATTGTAAAAAACCCGATTAAAGAAGGAACATCTTATTGGGTTGAAAAAGAAAATCAGAAAATTGAAATTGAAAGTCAAGTGTTTTTGACGAAATTGCAGGATCAAAAATTTCCGGATCGACTGGAAAACATTACTCAACTTCCAGTAAAACCAATTTCTTCTGATTTTAAAAAATCGATTTTAAACGATTTGCATACCGAGCAGGGGCCAAAAACTGACAAACTCTATTTCCGCATTGGTTCGTTAGATTGGCTGACACTTATCAATTTCAATGAATTGGATGGTTTGTTTCTTTCTTTCACAAAAACTTTGTGGAAACAATTCGATCCTGAAAATGAGTTTATTCAAAACAATCGTGAAAAGATTTTTATTGAATTGCCAAAATTTATTGCTGAAAACGCTATCAGCTTTTACAAAGATTTGGTGGACAAAATGGTTCAGCTGGGCATTCGTAATTTCGTATTAAGTCATCTTTCGCAAAAACTTCTTATCCCTGAAAATTGCAGAGTTTTTACAAATGAAAACGTGTACGTTTTTAATGATGCTTCGGCGAAATGCATTCAAAATGAAGGCATTAACAGTTTTGTTTACCCGTTTGAAATTGATTTCGAAACACTTGAATCGATAAGCTGCAAAAGGGGGATTGTTCCGGTTTATTTTTATCCTGAACTATTTTATTCCCGAATGCCTGTTCATATGGAAAACAGTGAAGAATTTGCAGGAGATGACACAAAAACAAAGTACAAAAGATACAGGAAAAACGGGATTACAATCATCGTTCCCGACCGTGCAGTTTCGATTTTACACCATAAAGACAGGCTATCAAAAATCGGGTTTTCCAATTATTTGATTGATGTCAGTTATGACACTTTTTCGAAAAACCGCTTAAAAACACTCAAAACAAGGTATTTAAAATCGGAGCAAATTCAACCAACAACAAATTTCAATTTCACAAAGGGATTGAAATAGAGGGTAAAAACGGTAGTATGGAGTAGAAGAAACAGGGACGAATGACCGAAACTAAAATATCAGCTTAACAGGTGAAGCAGGTTAAATGATAAGCTGCACTGATTTTTATTTCGACCATTAAATAACCGGATATAATAATTTAATATTTTATGCCAATGCCTTTTAAAATCATTTCCAGTCCCCATCTCAAAACTTTGTTGGATTCCTCATTATTCAATCCACATACATCCTTCGATGTTATAAGTGGATCAATACCCATTAATATAGCTGATATGGATATCAGGTTTTGAAATGTTTTTTTATCCAGTTCATTTTCAAATGGTTTAAGCGATTTGATGAGGGTGTGTATCCTTCGCGAGCCACGAAGATTTTTTTGTGATTTTACAGACTCCCTAAGTACCACGCTCAAATATCGTCTGAACAAAACTTCTTGTTCCTGAGAAAGATTGGAATAATACTCCTGGATGTAAAAAATTCTCTCAGGCAATGACATTTCTTGAACCTCACTTGTCAATTCATCGGGAGTTTTATGTTGCAGATCCAATGAAGTTTCACTTAATAATAAATCTATATTCGAGAAATATCTGTAAACCGTTGCGCGGGAAATATTTGCTTCTGCTGCAACATCTTCCAGGGTGACTTCTTTATTATCCTTCATTAAATTTTGTGCTGCTTCCAGTATTACAGAACGTGTATGAAGTTTTTGTTTTACCCTGCCTTTATGTAATTCGGTTTCTTTCATGAGACAAATATCTCATTAAATTTGGATATTTCAAAATTTCATTGTAATTTGGTGAGATAATTATCTCATAAAGTAAATTAAAATGAAAAAAGAACAAGAATTTTGGGTTCTTGGACATAAAATTAGTCCATTCGATGTATCAGGAAATTATGATATGGTAGTTGGAGAAACTCCACCAAACGTGCCGGGTCCACCTCCTCACTATCATAAAAGTTATAATGAAGTGTTTATGGTTCTGGAGGGTGAAATGGAGTTTGTTGTTAATGGTAATTTGAAAACTTTTAAAAAAGGAGAGGCCGTAGATTTACCACCCAATACAGTTCATACTTTTGCAAATAAATCAGACGAACTATGCAGATGGTTAAATATACACAGTCCCAAGGGATTTCTTTCATTTTTTAAAGAAATGGGTATTCCTGCAAATGAATCAAATGCCATGATAAAATCTGCTGATGAATCGATCATTAAAAAAGTTATGGAAAGGGCTGCTGGTTTTGATATGCACATAAAACTTTAAATTATATAAAAATGAAAATATTATTAATTGGAGCAACCGGGACTATTGGAAGTCAGGTATTAAAGCTATTAAATGAAAAAACTGAAACGGTAATTGCAGTATCACGAAATGGAAATCCATCCATCAATATAGATGATCCGGAATCTGTAAAAAACTTTTTTAAAACTAATTCAGAATTCGATGCAATTATCTGCGCGGCTGGAAATGCCAGTTTTGGGAAATTGCAGGATTTATCGAATGATGAAATTCAGGTTGGATTAAAAAGTAAATTAATGGGTCAGGTAAATTTGGCCAAATTCGGTTTGAATAAATTGAATCCTGGTGGAGTGATAATTCTTACGGGAGGAATGTTGGCCTATACACCTTGGCCTGCAACCACAAATATTGCGATGGTAAATGCGGGCCTGGAAGGATTTGTTAAAGCGGCAGCTTTGGAATTTACGGATGGCAAAAGGATTCTAATTGTGCATCCCCCACTTGTTAGCGAAACTGCTGAATCAATGGGAATGGATACTGCACCCTGGCCTAAAGCACATCAGGTAGCATCTGTCTATCATGATTGTATCGACAGCGATATGAATGGAGTTCCGGTATTTGTTGAAGGTTATTCTCCAAAATAGAACCCAAATCTTTATTTTTATTAGACCCTCAAAAAACATATATTCAAAAAAACAGCGGTTGTGTGTTTGCAGTCATTACGTCCTGCAATTATTGTCAACCGGTCTATTATCAACATAATTCAATCCGCATTTTTTAGGTGAAAACATTTTATTTAAAAATAAAAAAAGCAGGTCAGCTGGCCTGCTTTATATTTATAATTCAACGTAATTCGTATTTTTCCTCCCTTCGGGAGGTCAGGAAGGGCTTTTATTCGTCGTTCATCGATGCTAAAAATTCTTCCATTGAGTTGGCGCGCATCAATCGTGTCTTCATAAAATCCATGGCTTCCAAAGAATTCATGCCGCCAAGGTAGTGACGTAAAATCCAAAGTTTGTCGATAATTTGTTTTGAAAACAACAAATCTTCGCGACGCGTGCTGGATGCTGGAATATCCACCGATGGAAAGATCCTTTTGTTCGAAAGTTTCCTGTCTAACTGTAACTCCATGTTTCCTGTTCCTTTAAATTCCTCGAAAATCACATCATCCATTTTCGAACCGGTTTCAGTTAATGCAGTTGCAATAATAGTTAGGGATCCACCTTCTTCAATGTTTCTTGCAGCTCCGAAAAA
>JBFHJA010000098.1:0-11176 GCA_041596165.1 Draconibacterium sp.
ATTTTGATTATTGATAATATTACTTTCAAAATCAACACCGTCAATTTTGTCATAAGCAACAATCGGACTTTCATCCCCCACTTCATTATAGATTATATTGTTGGCCAAAATGGTTCGAATGGGCCGTGCCGAGCGAATTTCTGAAGGAGGCAGCACATCGCTTTGACTAATGTTTGTACCTACGCTAAACTGCCAGGGCGATTTGCAATTTACCCACGTGTTATGTGCAACCACCACATCGGTTACCTGATTATAGCGGTTTAACGGCGATTTTGGGATACCGTTCATTATTGCCAACGCACTTCTGAAATTATTACCTTTAATATTATAGAAATAGTTGTTGCTTACCCAATGTCCTGTATTTACAATTCGGATGCCACCAATATTTTCTGAATTATCGTCGCCAATAAAATAGTTGCCATCAATAATACAATAGTTTCCATGACGCACTACCAGGGAACCTTCACTCTTGTAAAATACGTTATTTCTAAATTCGTTAAAGTTTGTTTTACTGGAAATAATTTCAACCTCGCCGTTACATTTATCGAATAAATTATTGGCAACCAAAGTATTACTTGGCGACATGGAAGTTTCGCTATCTCCAATTTGTAATGTTTCGCCATGTGGGCCACCTTTTCGTGGGCGCGGGCCAAAATGGTTATTTACAATTCGGTGATAGTTTTTTATACTCTCGTTTCCTTTTATTTGAACACGAACTGTTGGCCCTGAATTTGATTTGCCAATAATATTACAGTTGCTCAATTCGTTGTGCCTTCCCCAAAACTCCACCCAGTGGTCTTGCGTATCCCGTTGTGGCTGATTGAAATTCTCAATAACACAATTGGACAAGACACAATTATTTGCCACCTCTTTTTTAAGTCGAAACTCTACAATGGCATTGTTGGGTGTAAATCCATTTCTAAAATACAGATCGCGAACCACTAAAAAGTTTCCCCCAAATTTTAACGACGAATGTCCTTCAATAAAAACTTCTCCGGGAGTTTCGGCCCGCAGCACAATGGGATTTTCTTTAGTTCCGTTCCCAATGAATTCAATCTCCATGTCATTCCAAATTCCATTGGCAAGAACAATTTCAACACCTGGAGTGGCAGATTCAATTGCTTTTTCAAGCTCGGTTTTGTCTTTTACCAAAACCTGTGTCTCATTTTGTTGCGAAGTACATGAAACAAGAATAAATGCAAAAAGTATTGGAAAAATGTTTTTTAAAGTCATAACGTTTTGATTAAGTTTTTATTGATTTTAATCTTTTACAAGTTTTATTACAGCTGTTAGGTGTTCATTCTTTTTGATTGCCAATAAAGATATACCCTTGTTCAGCTGCGTAATATCCAGAGAGTTACTTACCAGGTTTTTTTTTGTTAGAATTTTCCTTCCAAAGAGGTCATAAACAGAAATTTCTGTCTCATTATCCAAAGATATTCCGTGAATTGTGATTCTATCAGAAGCCGGATTAGGGGAAATTGTTATTTCGGGAGTACCAAAAGCATCGTGGGTTATTGCCGTTGTAGTATCAATTTCTTCGATGCTAAAATCAGAAAAATACAGTACTTCATCTCTCAGGTTATCATTATCCGTCAAACTACGATATATTCCCCATTTAGGTCGGATAAATTCAGCATCCGTTTTCCAAGTTCTTAAGGAATTATTTGTGTATTCCAGCAGCGGTGTTCCATCTTCAACTTTTTTAATTGTTATTGAATAAGTCCCGTTTTCTTTATATAAGATGGTTTCGGTAACCTCTACCCAAGCCCCTTTAAATGGTGTTAAATCAACTTTGGTTAGTGTAACTTGATTGGTTGTTTCGGCATACCGCAGTTCAAATTGATCGGGATCTCCTTTTCTTGCTGTAAGTGTAATAAGCGGCATACTCTCTTCCGGACCGCCAACTGCCTTTAGCTGATGCAGATGGGTAAATGCCGATGATGCCTGAAAAGCGGTATCTAATTTGAATTTCCACTTATATTCAACCTTTTCATTCTGTGTGCCTAAAAGATTATCGGGAGACTTGTCGTAGGTTTTTATTTCATTTCTCTGTCTGTCGAAATTAATGCAGCGGTCGCTATCGGGAGTTTTGTGAATAATAAACCGGAACACATATTTATTTAATTCAGTATCAAATAACTCGTCAATGTGTCGGCCAAATTCCAGGTGACCACAATCCGGAACCTCCACTGCATCATTTCCGGGAGCCAACAGCGAAGATATTAACTCGTATGTTTCGCCCGGACCATCTGCGTTCAAAATAACCTGTGAAAAAACACAGTACTGAACAAAGATGCAAAAAAGGATTATTAACAAAACTCGTTTCATTATATACTATATCTCCCTATCTTCAATTTAAAATGAAATTGGCATCACCGGTTACTTTAATTTGCGGATAATCAACAGTGCCTCAGCACATTTGTTGGTAATATAACCGTAATTTTTTTCAGCCAAAACTTCCTTTGGAAAAAGCTGAGAGCCAATTCCAACGCAGGTTACACCTGCCTGAAACCATGTTTTCAGATTTGCTTCCTCTGGGGTAACGCCGCCAGTTGGCATTATACTCGCCCACGGCATTGGCCCTAACACGGCTTTTACGAACTCCGGTCCACCAACCTGTTGTCCGGGGAAGATTTTTACAACCTCAGCACCCAGCTCGTGAGCACGGTTTATTTCTGTTACTGAACCGCAACCGGGACTCCATGATACTTTCCTTTTATTGCAAACCTTTGCCGTTCCTTCGTCGATAGCCGGAGAAACAATAAAATTTGTGCCCAGTGCGAGATACATTGCAGCGGTTGCTTCGTCGATTACAGAGCCAACACCCATTATCATTTCGGGGCAATTTTCAATTGTCCACTTGTTGAGTTCGGCAAAAACGAGGGTTGCAAAATCGCCACGGTTTGTAAACTCAAAAACACGTGCTCCTCCATCATAACAAGCTTTTACAACTTGTTTGCACACTTCAATGTCTTTGTGATAAAACACAGGAACCATTCCGGTTTCCTTCATTTTTAATGCTACTTGTATTCTTGTAAATCGTGCCATAATTATTAGTTTAAAGTTGCGGATTTAAAGTTCAAAGTTGTGGGTTTAAAGAAAGTTAGAAGAAAGGAAAAAGGCTGAAGTGGAGACATTGACCAATTACAGTTTTTTTCTTTCTTCCTGAATTCTTATTCCTTATTTTGTTATTTATATTTCTTCTGGCTGAGGTTTTTATCTATCAACACGTGCACCTGCACCACCTATCAATTTTTCCACTTCTGATAGTGTAGCCATTGATGTATCGCCAGGAGTTGTCATGGCCAATGCACCGTGTGCAGCACCGTATTCAACAGCTTTTGCACCATCGTTGAACTCAAGGAATCCATAGATTAATCCCGAAGCAAAACTGTCGCCGCCACCAACACGATCCATAATTTCGAGGTCTTCGCGGTGATGGGCTTCATGAATTTTCCCTTCAGAATAACAAATAGCACCCCATGAATTTACTGTTGCAGATTTTACGGTACGCAATGTTGTAGCTATTACCTGGAAGTTTGGAAATTCAGCGATTGCATTTTCGATCATGCTTTTGTATCCCGACAAATCCAGTTCTTTCAGATTTTCATCGTTACCTTCCACTTCCAAACCTAAACAAGCCGTAAAATCTTCTTCGTTACCGATCATTACATCCACATATTTGGCAATTTCGCGGTTTACTTCCTGAGCTTTAGCTTCACCACCAATAGCTTTCCAAAGGGATGGACGGTAGTTTAAGTCGTAGGAAACAATAGTTCCATATTTTTTAGCAATTTTTACTGCTTCAATAACAGTGTCTGCGGCAGTTTCAGATAGAGCTGCAAAAATACCACCGGTATGCATCCAGCGAACTCCCAATGTTCCGAAAATATACTCCCAGTCGATATCACCAGGTTTTAATTGAGATGCGGCAGTATTTCCGCGGTCGGAAACACCTTTTGCTCCGCGGATACCAAAACCACGTTCAGTAAAATTTAAGCCATTGCGAACAGTACGGCCGCAACCATCATAAGGTACCCATTTTACAAATTGGGTGTCTAATCCGCCCTGAAGCATAAAATCTTCGACTAAAGCGCCAACTTCATTGTCGGCCAGTGCAGTGATAATAGCAGTTTTTTTACCGAAGCATCTTTTCAAGCCACGGGAAACGTTGTATTCTCCGCCACCTTCCCATGCCCTAAACTGACGTGTAGTTCTTATTCGCCCTTCTCCCGGGTCGAGTCTTAACATTACTTCTCCGAGTGAAATACAATCGTATGTACATTCTGATTTTGATTTGATTTGCATTTTTGCCATAATTATTTTATTTAGTTATTTATTAGAAAAACCACAATTTAACAGCCATTACTCCAATGGCAAGTATAAGAATTCGTTTAATCCATATTTCTCCTTTTTTCATACTGAAATGACTTCCCAGAAAACCACCCAACGAGGTTCCGGCAGCAAGCATTACACCAACTTTCCAATTAACAGCATCATTCAGAATAAATACGATAACTGATGAGATACTAAACAAAAGTGCAACGAATACTTTTATACTATTTGCCATTAACAATGAAAATTGATTTATTCTTGTCAAGACCAGAATGATAAAAAAGCCAATACCAACATGGATAAAGCCGCCGTAAATTCCCAGAAAAAAGAAGGAAACCAAACTAATTGCCTGATTTTTTATAACACCTTGTTTCAGGTTATCGACTATGGGATTTTGCTTAACAAACATCAGAAAAGCCACAGCCACCATAACTACAGCTAAAATCCGGTTAAATATTTTATCATCCATGTCAATAGCCAGAAACGAACCAATTATAGAACCAGCTACCGCAATTAATCCGGCATAAATACTAAATGGATAAACAAAAACTCCTTTCCGGCTAAAATTTGAAACAGCGACAATATTTTGACCTATGATTCCAATTCGGTTTGTGCCATTGGCAACTGCAGGAGAGAGTCCGAAAAATATCATTAAGGGTAATGTTAAAAGTGAACCACCTCCAGCTACTACATTAATAAAGCCTGCAAAAATACCAGCCACACTTAAACCAAACAATTCAACGTGATTTAATTCAACCATAAAATTAAACTACATAGTTGCAACGAGAAGCAACTTTAGTATTTCCTTCATCACAGACTGCTTCAAATTCCTTTAATCCTGCATTTCTTATATAATGCGGAGTTAACAATTGTATTACTTTTTTATCAAAGTTGATTACTAATTTGCGCATGATATTATTTACATGTGGATGAACACAGCCGGAATCAATCACTTTCTGAAAAGAAACAAAAGATATCCGGCTGATATTTCCAACTAAACTATGTAATGTAAGAATTATAAGAAATACTTAAATCTCCCAAGGACCTATCCATAAAACTAAAACTCTATTATATACCTAAAGCCTGGCCACCACCAACTTGAATAGTTTCAGCTGTTATAAACGATGCATCATCACTTGCAAGGAAAGCTACAACCGAAGCAACTTCTTCAGGTTGACCTAATCTTCCCAGCATAATGTTGTTTTTCCATGAAGCAAATACTTCCGGTTTAGATTCTTTAATTGCAGCATGGAATGGGGTATCAATTGTACCGGGAGATACAGCGTTTACACGAATTCCGTATTCAGCCAAATCTTTTGCCAAGGCTCTTGTTATTGCATGAACTCCGGCTTTTGAAGTACCGTAAATACCCGCTCCAGGACCTCCTGCATTCCATCCGGCATTTGAAGTGTAGTTTATGATTGAAGCATTTTCACCTTTTTTAAGAAATGGGATGGCAGCTCTTGAAGCAAAAAATACTGAATCAAGATTTAAGGCCATTACAAATCTGTAAAATTCAGTTGTCATTTCTTCAAACCTTGATCTTCCACCTAATCCACCAGCATTATTTACAAGCAAATCAATTTTACCATATTTCTCTCCAATTTTTTTTATGTTGGAAGTTACAGCCTCATCGTTTGTAACGTCAAATCCATAATATTCTGCGGTAATTCCTTCAGCAGCCAACTCTTTTACTCTTTCTGCTCCCGCTTCATCTTCTATACCGTTTAAAACTACGGTATAACCCTCTTTACCTAATCTTTTTGCTACAGCAAAACCAATACCTCCTGTTGCACCTGTTATTACTGCAACTTTTCCTTTTGAACTCATAATTCTATCATTTTAAATGTTTTTTTTAATTCAAGCCTCATCTGTCTATTTCGTTTGAGGGATGAAACTCAGTTTTTATTTTTTCTTAATTTACTCTACCGATTCAATTTTGCGGGCAAAGAAATAAATTGCTCCAATTCCGAGTGGTACAAATACCGCAATAGCAATAAATATTGGAGTATAGGAAATTGCAGCAATTTTCGGAACCAAAAAGTTCATTACGATTACTGAAAATACACCTATCATACCGCCTAATCCAGCTAAAGAACCTACTGATTTTCCACTAAATAAATCACTTGGAAGGGTTTGTACGTTACCAATTGCAAACTGAAAACCAAATAATACAAAGAATACAATAGATACAAATACAACAGGCGTATTACCAAACAACACTGTTGCAACAAGGCCCAGGAACATAATAATCCCTCCAATCATAATTGTTGTTTTACGTCCTTTATTGATCGAACCTGTTTTGGTAATAATTCTGCCCGACACATAACCTCCGGCAATACTACCTATGGCGGCACCAACGTACGGAAACCAGGCAAACATACCTACTTGTTTCACATCAAATCCGTAAACATCAAATAAGTAAATAGGCATCCAACCCACAAACAACCACCAAATTGGCTCTAAAAAGAATCGACTTACAACAATTGCCCACGATTCGCGGTAACTAAGAATTTCTTTTAAACTTTTCCCTTTCGTTTCGGCAGTATCTTTCTGATCAGCCACACTCTGTCCATTAATAATATAATCGCGTTCCTCTTTCGTCATCCAGGGATGCTTTTTAGGACCTGCTTTATTAATTAATAACCAGGGAATAATCCAAATAATACCAAAAGAACCAACAACCATAAACGTTGTTCTCCAACCATAGGCAACAAACAACATTGCAATAAATAAAGGCGCTATTACCGAGCCAATTGAAGCTCCTGCATTAAACAATCCTTGCGCAATGGCTCGTTCCTTTATTGGAAACCACTCGGCGTTACTCTTAACAGCACCCGGCCAGTTTCCTGCTTCTGAAAACCCAAGTAAACTGCGGAATATACTGATTGATAAAAATCCGCGTGCGGTTGAATGTAAGAAAGAAGAAAGTCCCCAAATTCCGATAGATAAAACATACCCTATTCGAGTACCTACTTTATCGAATATTTTACCGGTAAACAACTGCCCCAAGGCGTAAAACACCATAAAAATATTCAATATATTTCCGTAATCATCTTTGGTTAAATCTAAAGCTTGTGAAATGGAACCATCTACATTTTCGTTACCCCACATAATAGATAGGGCACTTCTGTCGATATAGTTAATTACGGTAGCCAAAAAAATCAGCCCAATAATTACCCAACGTAATCCTTTTAATTTCATGCTAATTATTTTTTTGCGAAATAAGAAACGGCACTGCCATCAAGGAAATCTTCACGAACCGGACTAAACACGTCTATCAGAATTCCCGCCTCAAGACAGAGTGCGCCATGTACCAGGTTTGGAGCAATATAAACTCCATCACCGGCATTTACAATACTTTTTTCGCCATTAATTGTAAATTCGAATTTACCTGCGGCACAATAAGTTGCCTGTGTATGAAAATGCTGGTGAGGAGAGCCAATTGCACCTTTTTCGAATTTCACCTTTACCATCATTATCTGATTGTCGGTACCCTGTATCTGTCGCGATACTCCGCCACCTAACTCTTCCCACTGCATTTCTGCTGATTTAAAAAACTTTGTTCTTTCCATAATTTTGAATTTTTAATTTATTGATAATTTGTAATTTCCTTCCCAATTAATCGATTTTCCATCCATTTCAATTTTGTTTGAAACTGAATTGGAAAAATTTAAATCCAACAGAAGTTGAATTTTTTTATCATTTTTTAGTTCAAGTTCAACCAAAACATTTTCGTCGGCACCTTCTATTATCTGCAAATTTTTCACAGATCCTTCAGAATTTGAAACCGCCTCACTGGCCGGATTGTAACTACCATGCATTTCGTAAACTGTTAGCAGTTTTTTATTTTTCGAATCGGGGAACCTGAACAGCATTCCCGTTTGAGGCCGCAAATTATATTTCGGATCGTTGGCGCCAAGGCGTGTTACAAAAAAATCGGTGTTTGAACCGGCTAAAGTTGAAAGTGTATAAAATCCGTTTCCATTCATCCAGGTAATGCTGGCTGTTGAAGAAATATTTTTAGCCTCCGCATCCACAATTAAATGCTGATAACCATTGTCTTTCCCAAGAACTTTGTATTGGTTTAACCTTGAATAATCGAAGTTGGCATCAATGATTTGTCCATTGAAATACACAGGCAAATCGTATTGACCCTTGTTTTCGTTTTTAATGTTGAACAAGTCGACTAAATAGGTTCTGCCATCTACTTTAAGCAAAGCTAAAGTTCGGTTCAGTATTGCACCTTGGTAACAATTTTCATCGGTGGCCGAAACAATTTGAATTTCCGGATTAGCAAGGTCAGCAAAAACAAGTTTTGGATTATATTTTTCTGATTCCTTCAATTCCCCGTTAAAATGAGATTGTTCGTTAATAACCAAAGCATTGTGTGCCACAGTTTGGTTTGCCCAGGTTTTGTTTTCGGGTAAATAAACCCCGCCATCTTTGGCAAGCACATTTAAAAAACGGGCAGCACCGTAATCAGGAATTATTTCCTCGCCTTTGTCGAACATTACCAAGCCCAGCCTGTCGAAATGACCATGCCCCATTCCCTGCGATGCAAACTTAAATACCACCGAAGTTTGATTGTCGGTTTCACCTAAACGCAGCAAAGCCAGACCTCCACTTTTACCATCAGCACCATCGCTGATAATCATTGAATTGCGTTCAAATTTTTGTGTTTTCCCTTCGGCAATTGCTTTTGCAACCGATAATCCTTCGGCACTTAAAATAACCCGTCCCTGTTGTGTCGCTACGTCGAGCAATGTTGCATCCTCGGTTCGGGGATAAACAATATTGGTTCCGAAAATTAACTCTTGTGTGAGCCACGATTTCTCCTTAATTACATCGTTTATCGGATAAAAACGTCCGTCGGAATTGGTCAACTGTAAAACTGTTGTTACAGCCTTTGTTAATACCCCACTTTTATAATCGAATATATTGAGTTCCGGCAAATTATTTTCGAGTGACTGAGCAAACACAATAAATGGCAACAAGGCGTAACGCTGATAATACGGCCCTTCCGAGTAATATCCATCGGGTGAAAACAAATCATCTATTTGTTTTAAAAATCCACCCGAGCCATCAAGTTTTGTGCTGTACAATGCTTTCTGAACCAATACGGAATCGCCCAAAACCATACCCGTCATTCCAACTCCGGCGACAGCCCATGTTCCATGATTATGAACCCTGTCGAAAGAATATTTATCTTCTTCGGTAAAAAAGTGAACCACTTCCCGAAATAAATTATTTTCAATGTTTGTTCTTTCTTCTGCCGAAAGAAAATCGTGGATACAATCGTAAGCCTGAATAGTATAAACCAGCCAAACCGATTCATTTAAACCCTGCCAGAAAAGTTTTCCCGGAGCCTGGTTTTTTTGCTCGGGATGAATTCCAAGTGTTGGGTACAATTTGGCATATTCAACCATCATATCGCGCACAAAAACTGCATATTTTTCATCGCCGGTGATTTGATACATTAATCCGGCGTTATACATTTCAACATAATTTTGTTTGTGCTTTTCGTGGGTATAACCACCACCCGGGTCTTTTGGGAAAG
Source organism: Draconibacterium sp. (assembly GCA_041596165.1). Classification (GTDB taxonomy): domain Bacteria; phylum Bacteroidota; class Bacteroidia; order Bacteroidales; family Prolixibacteraceae; genus Draconibacterium. The sequence continues at coordinate 9,899 of JBFHJA010000098.1, forward strand.
GAACTGTAATTCCGGCTTCCATTCCCTTATCGGCAATATCTTTTGCTTCTTCAAAAGAAGTTTTTAGCAAGGGGTATTTTTCAATCCCGGCTACAATTTCAGGTACTGCCGATTTTTGCAGGATAAGTTTTGGGAAACCATCATCTTTTGCAGTTGCAGCGTTTTCATGCCGGCAAGAAAACAATGACACAACAAGCATGAGAAATAAATATGCTCTAATTCGGTTCATATGATCATTATTGAATAAGTTTTACTGCGTATCGTTTTTGTTTATCAGCAATTTCGACGATAAAAAATCTTGGAAAACCCTGAACTGACTGGTCAAAGTTTTGAGCAAAAACTTGTTCCGAAGACAATAACCTGCCACTCGCCGAAAACAGCGAAACTGTTCGTTGTGCATTGTCTTCGAATTGAATTTTTAGGCTTCCGTTACTGATGTACACTTTATGATTTGATTGTTTTAACAATTGCGCCGAGCTTGCCAAGTCGTAATTGGCACCAACATCGGATTTTGCAAGCGGAAAAATTAATTTTTCCTCATCGGAAAGTTGATTGCAGCCTGCATCTTTCGCGGTAACAGGACGTGACTGCCCATCGATATCAACTGAAATTGTATCGAATACACCGGTGACTGCAGAACCTACAACCGGATTCTGGCTGGTTGGAGTTTGCATTTTTCCTTCCAAAACCATCGGAAGTACAGTTTGAATAAAACCATCGGCAGTAATTCCAATTGCAGCAGCATCGGTATAAATCCCTTTCCAGCTTACACCGCTGGCAGAACTGTACTCTTTTACCAAATTGCGCCCTGCTTTTGAAACAATCAAATTATTTTCGATGGAAGAATTTATGGGTGCCAACGATAATTCGGTTGAAACTCCTGCACCAATGGCAAATGGTTCTTTACAATTTACAATTGTGTTAAAACCTACACGCGCATCTTCAACCTGACGATAGCGGTTTGCCGGAGAATTTGGCACACCATTGGTTAAACAAATGGCAGCACGAAAAGATGTTCCTTCCAGATTTTCAAGGTAATTATTGTATACTCTGTGCCCGGGGCCTATAACTCTAATGCCACCGCACTCTTTGTCAGGGTTGCCAAAAAAGAAGTTTCCGTACACCCAGCAATCGGAACCATGACGCAGGGTCAATGTTCCCTCGCAATTATTAAAAGTATTGTAACGATAATGGTTACCTACCGATTTATTGGAAATGATTTCAATCTCGCCGTCGCATTCATCAAAAAGATTGTATTCTACCACACAATTCGAGTTG
>JBFHJA010000099.1:0-11094 GCA_041596165.1 Draconibacterium sp.
AATGTTAATAATCCCGCTTGTTTATTTATCATATTCGGGTAATTCAAAAAGCTGTCTTCATACAAATAACCTTTTTTGTATAATAGATGTGAAAGCTCGATGAAAATCTCCAAATCCCGTACCTGGTGAAGGAAAGGGAATTTCTCGATAGTAAAATACTGAAAGCGGTATAGTTTGTTCATTTGCCTTTTTTTTGTGATTTAAAATAGGAAAAAATCTGCAGTAAAATCGAAAGATTTTCAAGAAAGTGTGATGCTACTCAAAATAAAAATCAATTATTTTCCAAATTAATTTATCACAAAAACAATAAATTCCCCCGGGGCTGTTGGCGTGGTGCTGTATGTATCTGTTTTGTTAAACATTTTGAAATCACTTTTTTGTGAATTGCAGACAACCAGGTGTATTAAATATTCAATGTCGTTTGAAGGCCAACTGTTCGAAAAATGGCGGTTATAAAAGTTGAAGCAACCCATATCAGCCTCGGTTGAAATACAATCATAACATTCAGCAAGTTCTTCTTTGGTTTTGTTGACGATGGACAATAACAAGTAAACTTTTGTTTCACTGTCAATGTATTTAATGTGCTTTTCCTGTTGTCTGGTTTCACAATCCAATATATTCCATACAATGTCATCCAGGTTTTTTGCAAACGTTTGTTTGAACAACGAAACAACATGTCCCTGCACTTTAGTATATCTTGGAAACAAGATTTCCATTTGTTTTTCCAAATCGGTCTTCCTCGCGGTAAAAGGATTTGTGGTGAGTGTTTTATTCATAGCATAGAGGCAAATTACTTTTGTGAAAAGTTGGGGTTTGTTGTTTCTGATCCTGTTTAAAATAGTTGATTGACTATTCTAAAATTTAAAACCCAAAGTCACGGTTACTATATCAACTTTACCCTCTCCGTCAATATCTTGTGAAAAACCGGTTGCTTTGACTTTGCCGTCATAATCTAGGGATCCTAAACCTAGGTAATCAATTGATAGTGTGGTTTTTTGATTGATTGAAATACCTGCACCGATTTTAAAACCGATACTGTTGGCCAAATCCATTTCTGTTGTTACAGTTTCTCCACCAGATTTTACTTCCATAGGCGTTATTTTAGAAAAATTTAAAGCCAACCCGGCATTTGCAAATACTCCTATTTTTTCATCGGCTTGATGTGAATAGTTGAAACCAGCGGTAATTGGCACATTGATATATTTGTAATATTTAATGTCGTAATCATTAAGCCCCATATCATCATATATTTCTTCCACATCATCCTTAACGTCTTTTTTTAAGCCATTGTAGTTTACATCAATTCCCCCAAAAATGCCTAACCCATTTTCTGATATTGGATAAATATACTGTAAGCCGACATTCAATCCAACGGCGGCACCTCCGGCATCATCGTCATCCATATCATCAGATGCAAAATCGGATACAGGGACTGACGGGCCAAAATGGAAATAGAAATCCCCTTGTGAATAAGCCGTAGTTCCTACACAAAAACACAACAATGCAAATGCAATTACTTTTAAGTTTTTCATTTTTTGTAAATTTTTAAGATTAGTAAATACTTCAATAACCTGATTTCAATGTTTTTCAAAACCGAATCCTTACCCCAATTTGAACTCCGTTGCTTTGGTTGGTGGCAAAATTGCAACCCTTATTCATTGGCGAAACCACCAAATCAATGGGCATAGTTTTGGCGGCGTTTTCAACCTGTTGCATAAATGTGCTTTCAGGAATTGTGAGTAGAGTTGTTTTACTTGTAAATAAATCACTTGTTGTTTTATCTCCTGTTGCAACATTGCTCATTTGGTTTTCCCACAAAACCTGCTGCTTGTTATTGCGGTATTCAATAATGGTTGCAGCCGTTTTCTTTTGCTTGTTTTTGTTGATAAGCACATATACAAGGACACCAACCCCAACTACCGCAACACCTGCAAGCGCGTAAATTGTTCCGTCACTTACCGTTCCCGGCAGGTTGCCACTCTGGTCTTTGTATTTTGCATGCGATTTCAATGGGTTAAAAGTTAAAGCCATTGCGAAAATCAAAAATACTGCGATTGTTTTGTTAAGTTTTTTCATGATTTTAAGTTTTAAAATTATTTGGTAATGACAACATAATCAAGGTATCCGTAGCCAACATTATCGCATCGATACCAATATTCGGAATTAAAGCGCCATCTAAATTTGTGATTACCAGAGGTAACGTCGGCTAAACCTTCCAGCCAACTATATTTATAATCATTGGTGTATGTATAAGTTAAAACGTCATCAATAAAAAATTGAATTGTTGCTGTTCTATGACTAGTACTAGTTTCCAAATAGCAATTGCAATCACTGAACCTATAGAAAAAACGAATCTGTCCGGGATTTTCTAAGGTTAAAGTTATAGAAATGTCATTGGTTTGGCCAAAAGTTGATCTTAGGCAGTAATTGCTATTGAAACCGGTATTATAAGTTGACCAATTGCCAGACCAACCAACAGGTTTCATCCCAGATTCAAAATCGTAAAAAGTTACGTTACTTAATGTTGCAAAACTCTTTTGTAAGCCATACACGGTACCTAATTCATTTGTGGCATAAGCTCGCACATAATACATTGTTCCTGGCACAGCAGTTATTATTGCAGAAGTATATGCGCTGGTTCCTGTTCCATTACTAATTTTGTTATCGTTTAAGGTTGGATTTTCATTTTCACCCCAGCAAATACCTTTGTCTGAAATGGTTCCACCACCTGAAGAAGCAATTGTTCCTCCTGTAACTCCGCCCATGGCTGAAATATTTGTTATATTTTTCGTTGTAATTGTTGGTAAGGTTTTAAGTGCGCTTAATGACACTTGGCTTCCGTAGCCAGTTCCTGCACTATTCGTTGCATATGCCCGTACAAAATATTTGATGCCTGGCTCAAGGTTGGTCATTTGGCTTTCAAATTGGCCACTTCCATCTCCATCTTCTGTTTTATTGTCAGCAATAGTTGGATTTTGGTTTGTACTCCAACAAATGCCTCTAGTGGTTACTTCTGCTCCACCAGTAGCGGTAACATTACCTCCAGATGCCGCCGAGTTTTCGGTAATATTAATTGCCGCTGCCGTTGTAACAGTTGGGAAAACCACATTTTGGAATGTTTTAAATGAAACCTGGTTTCCGTAGGCTGTGCCTGCACCGTTAGTTGCATAAGCACGGGCGTAATAAGTTGTGTTGGGTTGCAAATCTTTTAATTTGCTGGTAAAAGTACCAATACCATTGGCATCGTTTGTTTTATCGTTTTCTATGGTTGGATTTTGTGTGGTTGCCCAGCAAACGCCTTTGGCAGTAATATCGGTAAAACCGGTTGCAATAATATGCCCGCCTGTAGTTGCTGCGTTAACCATTACATCGGTTGGTGCAGCGGTTGTAACAATTGGCAGCGCGTAACCCGGTTCTGCCCAGTTGGGTTTGCCATCGTCTAAGCGCAAAGTTTGGCCGTTGGCTCCTTTGGGGAGCAGTTCCCAGTTTGTGCCATTGCTGAAAACAATATCGCCGGCGTTTGGGTTGGTTGGATAATCCAATCCATTTCCTGCCTTTGCAGCATATTTTGCAAAAGGTACACTGTGCAACTGGCTGGTTCCTGTAATCGAGTAATTTGTCCCGCCAGTAATATCGGTTTCAGTTTTCAAAAAATACGGGCCAGCTGACCAGTTAATGGCGGAAAAAGCAACGGAGTTTACAGCACCAATTTCTGTGGTAAGTAATCCGTTGCTATTGGTCATTGGAGTTTGGGTTTCGGTATAAACTGCTGTTCCAGTTTCTGAGCCCTGAAGGATGGAAACCTGCAATCCAATGGCTGCGTTTTTTACTAATTCGCCATTGCTGTTTCTGATAACTGCCTGGTAACTAAATCCGTTTGGTGTTTGAGCCACTGTTGCCAACGAGAACAACATTAAAGATAAGATGACTAAATTTTTCATGTTCGTTAGTTTTTAATGATTTTGAATGTTTTGATTGTGCTGTTTTTTGTGTCGAAAACCGAAAACAGGTAACTCCCCGACGCAAGTTCGTCAACAGGAATTGTGGACAGAGATCCTGAAACCCGATCTTCTTTTAATAATTTGCCCGACAAGTCGTAAATTCCCCACCGTAGTTTTTCCCATTTCAAGCCGTGAATTTTAAGTTGAAGATGATCTTGCACCGGGTTTGGATAAACCACGCAATCAAGCGAAACTCCGGATGCCTTTTCAATGCCTGTTATCAGGAAAATTTCGTAGGGTTGTTGCACCCCTTGCGAAACTGAACCGTCCGTACCATCAAAATAGTAAAAAGCTGTTTGACCGATGGTGTAACTAACCGAGCCTGTTGTGCCTTCAGCATTTCCGCCGGATGCAACTAATGCTTGCTGCGCATTTAGTGTAGTTGCCGCGTGGTAAATGAGTAGGAAGATGATTAGAAATTGTGATAAAGTATTCATAGGTTATTTTTTAAATTGATTAACTTTTGTTTTAGTCCTATCGAATAATCAAATAGAAATTATTGTAAACTATTCAACATATTATTAGCATCATTCAAGCCCATTTGCTGTCATGCTCAGTGAAGCAATTCCTACCAAAAGGGCAACCGAAGCAGCGCTAATTGACACAATGTTATTGGTCTTCAATTTCTTTTGTTGTTGCTTAAAAACAGAAGTGAACTGTTCCTCGGTCATACTACCATCAGAATTCAAAACGTATAGCTGACCTACATTTGCCGGGCTTCCCAAATATTTATAGGCAAAAAACCTGGGCTTATCGGGTCCTGTATAAGCGTTGTGAAAAAATTTCTTTTTGACGTTCATTTTTTTGCCATTCTTCAACCTAAATGTGTAAGGGGTTTTGCCCTCAGGAATCACTGCCAATACATTGTTTTTCAAAATGGTTTGCATTTCCCCATTGTAATTTGTCGTGATATTGTCATCGTTTATTTGAAAGGATGACGAATTGATTGTTTTCCCATCCGTTGTCAAAACCTTGGTTTGTGCGAACGAGAAAGTGGCGCAAAGCACTAAAAAAATAATTAAACTGTAAGATTTTCTTTTCATAAGATTTTTGCCCATGCCCTTGGGGCTTGTTTGATCGTGTGGCTGTGATCGTTAATTTTTGGTCGTTGTTTGATCTTGATTTTTCTGTCTTCCTGCCACAATTTAGTCAAGTTGAGCCGATTTTTTTTCGAAAACCTATAACTGATGTGTTTCATGTTATAATCGGGGGTGTTTAGCTAATGTGTGAGAAAAAAGAAGCCCCCTAACCTCCAAAGGGGTATAAGCAAAAACGAGACAAACGCAAAAAAGTAAACGAGAATTGTTTTGTAGGCTGCTGCTGGATATTGTTGGAAGAATTATAAGAAAATGACCCTTGATTTAGATTTTGCCCTACCGGACGATCCAATTGGACGGGGATACTGAATATTATACCAACCGTGTTTTATAATGCCGCATAAAATAATAAACCTTACAATAGCTTGTCATGATTCTTTTTCGGGAGTTAATGCCGATATAGTTATTAAGGGCCTTCCGCTTTACGGAACAAGTCATCCCGTAGTCGGGAAGCAAACTGAGAGAAGCGAAACTGTGCGACATTTAATAACATAATCGGTATTAGATACTGGATAACAGAAGCTAATTGCTCGAAACTGATCTCGCCAAAGGCGAGATGGCTACTGGATTCGCCTGCAACCCGAACTCTAAACCCTGAACTCTAAACTCTAAACTTTGAACTCCGAACTATCTGTTCCTGTTCTTAAAAATTTTAAGAAAATCGGGTTTGCGCATGGTGCTAAGTGAACATTTGTGGTCATCGGTTAATCGGATATAGCCTTGATTACTATAGCCTTTTACATGGTCGATATTTACAATGTACGAATTGTGAACTCGCATAAATTGGTTGGTGGGCAGCAAGTCTTCAAAATACCGGAGGTTGTGCGTGCTTTTCATAATTTCTTTATTCACAAGTGTGAAATTTGTACAATAAGTATCGGCTTGGCAAAAAACAATGTCGCAGGTATTTATTACCGAAAATCCATGCGAATCGGTAATGACGAGTTTCCTGGAGCAAATATCCGGTGCATCAAAATTATGTAAAAGTACATCAATGTTTTGAGCCGAATCGCTCAGTGTTAGTTCTTTCCGGACTTTAGCCACTGCATCAACTAGTTCGATAACTTTAACTGGTTTTAGTAAAAAATCGGTTGCAGCAAGCCGAAATGCCTGAACTGCATAATCAGAAAACGCCGTAACAAATATTACCTTGAAAGGTATAGGGTTAAACATTTTCAACAATTCGAAACCGCTTCCCCAAGGCATTTCAACATCAAGGAATACAAGGTGTGGGTTATATTCGGTTATCGCTTCGAAGGCAGTTTGAATTGAATCACATTCGGCAACGATTTCCACATCGGGGCAATTTTCGGATGTAAAGTTAACGAGCGCATCCCGCGAAGGAGTTTCGTCGTCAACAACAATGGATTTTAGGATGTGAGGCAGCATTTGTTTATTCTTAGGTTATTATCAAATATATCACTTAATTGACCACATGTCAAGTTTAATTTTATCACTTAACAGGTAAATCAATCATTACCAATGTTCCTGTGTTTTTAATTTCGGGATCCAAGTCATTAATAATAACCCGGTACTCCATATTTTTTATTGAACTTATTATTTTTAACCTTTCCATCACAATTCCAATTCCTCGCGATTTTTTTCCCGGCAAATATGTTTTTGAAAGTTTTGATTGCTCGCGGCCAACCCCGTCATCTTCAATTATACATCGTATTTTTTTTGAATTTACGGGTACAAATTCAACTTTAATAAAACCTTTTCGGTTTATTAGCCCGCGCACTCCATGCCAAATTGCATTTTCAATAAATGGCTGTACCATTCCCGGAAAAACAAAAGTTTCTTCCTTGTTTTCAATTTTATCAGTAAGTAAAACATAATCGAATTTATTGCCAAAACGCAGGTGTTCAAGTTTTAAGTAATCTTCAAGTGTTTCCAGCTCTTTGTCGAACGGAATATAATCTTTGGAAAGGTTTGTCAAAAACGACCGGATTAACCTTGAAAAATCGGCAATGTAATGGTTTGCAGAAATCTTGTCGTTGTTCGAAATAAAATAGTTAATCGAATTAAGCGAGTTGAAAATAAAATGTGGATTCATTTGGCCGCGTAAGCTTTCCAATTTTAGCACATCTTGTTTTTGTTTTGCATTCAAGCGGATTTGCCGGATGTAAATAACAATAACAGCCGCACCAATTAAACCAATAAACATAAAAATGAAAAGCTTGAACCATATTGTTTGATAGAAAAAAGCTGGAATATTAAGCAAAATGGAAATTGCCGAATCCCAATCGCCATAAATGTTCGTTGCTTCAATTTGGAGCTTGTAGTTACCCGGCGTAAGGTTGGCGAAATTAATGTTCCGGTGTCTGAAATCTGATTCAATCCATGCGTTGTTTTTACTCCCCAATAATCGGTGTCGGTAATAAATTTTATCGGCATTTGTAAAGTTGATGGAGGCGAAAGTAAGTTGAAAATTATTATCGCCTTTTTCCAACCCTACCGTGTCCAGGTCGTAAATCGGTTTTTCAAAAAGTCGTGGTATTCCCGAAACGTTGAAATCGGTAATCAACAGTCGGTTGTGGTTTTGTACTGCAAGGTTTTTTTCAACGCTGTCAGGGTAAAAGCTCACAAATCCACCCACGCCACCAAAAAACATTTCGCCATCCTCAGCCTGAAACCAGGAGTCAGAATTAAACTCTTCAATCATCAATCCATCAGCTTTCCCGAAAGTGCGAAAGTTTTTTGTTGCGGGGTTGAAGCGTGAAATGCCCCTGTTGGTTGAAATCCACAAGTTTCCGTTTTTATCTTTCAAAATGCTGTAAGTTGTGTTGTTCGATAGGCCATCGGCGGAAGTGAAAATTTCAAAACTGTCGGTTTCTAAAAATAAATGCCCCAGTCCGCCACCCATCATTGCAATCCAAACATCGTTGTTGTCGCCCGGGCAAATGTGTTCTACGTTTGTGCTCCCATCGCCAATTTTATATTTGCCGATAACTCTGAATTCAGAATCCAAATGGATAATTAAATTACCTGTAGAACCTTGCCAAAAACCATTTTTACCATCTGTAACCATTGTGAATTTGGGTTCTGTTGCAGGTGCGCTATATTTAGGTTTTAAGAATTCAGAAACAGGAGTAAAACAATAAGTCCCAAGCGATCCGTTGATTATTACATTTTTATTATCTTTCAAAATATTGTGGATATTAATGGAGCTACCCTTATTTTCAAGAAATTGGGTTGTAAATTTTTTCGTTTCGAAATTGAAGTTTACCAAAGCATCTTCGGTGCAACCCATCCAAACACCTTGCGAATCTTCCACCATCGAACGTACTATCGGGTGTTTTTTTCCTTTTAATTGAGTCAGGAAATTGGTTTTAATCGTTTCTCCATCGGGTTTTATTCTGAAAACATAATTCAACCCTCGAGTGCCAACCCAAATGTCGTTGTTTTTGTCTTTTAAGATCGGAAATACAAGGTGCCGGTTGCCAAATTCGTTTTTGTCGGTTAAATAGTGTTTGAACAGATTGGGTATTTTAACGTGTCGGGTCAAACCAATATCTTCGTATGTTTCCAAAAACTCACCATTCCAAATGTTGTTTTGCGAATCAACAAAAATAGTTGAAACATGTTTTTCGGGGTCGGTTTTAATATTGAGAATTTCCCCTGATTTTGTATCAATAACATTTATACCGGTTGCTTTGCATGACCAATAAAAAAATGGTTTGCCAGTAAAATCAGTGGTATTGGTAACTTGCTTACTTTCAACAAGCAGGTTTTGCCGGGGGGATTTGTAAAACAATCCGAAAGATGTAAAAAACCAGGTTGTGTCATTGTCTGTAACAAAAATATTATAGACATTATGTCTTCTGTACTCCCCAATTGGCTCAAAAAAATGCAAAGGCAGCTGTTCCAATTTTTCAAGTTGAACCTTACCTCCGTTTATAAAATTGGTTTTATAAATCTCGTTGCGACCATCTCGCAAACAAACAACCCAAATGACACCTTTGTTATCGTAAATTATTTTTGTGAGAAAATAGGAAAGCTCAGGCTGCCGACCATCAGGTAAAACCATTGTAAATGGTTTAATTTCTTTTGTTTCAGTGTTATAATGATAGATTTCGTTTTGTAACTCGTTAACAAGCCATAAATCATTCCCATCGCCAGCAATAACATCACTGGCAACAAATTCTTTCTCTCCGTCAGGCTTGAATCGATTAAAACTATCATTCTCCCGGTTGTAAATTGTTAAAGCCCTTTGCGGACAAATAATCCACACATTATTTTGTTTGTCAACGAATGTTTTTTCGACAATAAAAAAAGGGAAAGTTGTGGGATCTTTTGGTTTGTGGAAATAGTTTCTGAATTCGTTTCCGTCAAAACGGCTCAAGCCGTCCCAGGTCGAAATCCACAAAAAACCAGTGGAATCCTGCGTAATATTTTGTACAAAATTGTAGGGTAGTCCATTGTTTGAATTGAATGTGGTTTGCGAAAATGTGGTTTGTGCCAACAATTGGAAAGGCATTATAATGAAACACACAAATGATAAATAAGTAAAAAAATGAATGCAAATTCGTGAATACAAATAACTATTTGATTGGATTGTGAACTTGCGTTCTGTTGTTTTGCATATACGAATTCGCATTTTGCTGATTTAAAATAAGTTCAGTAAAGTTATGTTATTGCTAAAAATACGGAATTTCGATGAATTTTTCAATTGTTGAACTAGTGATTTCTCCATCAATACTCAATTGGGTTTGAATTTGAAGTGAAAACTGAGCAGCCGACGAGAAGTTACCAACTCAATATTATTTTTTAAATAAAAAGTAGGGTAAATTCAATCTCGTGCGGATAACAGTCATAAATATAAATTTAAAATTGAATGTCATGAGAAAAATTATTGGAATTTCTTTAATCTTTTTATCGGTTGTGCTTTTTTCGTGTAACAACGACAAAATTAATGTTGCTGATGACACCACATTAGCTGAAAAATCGGCCGAGATTACGTTATCGGAAGCAAGTTTGGAGGCAGCAACTACTGCTTCGGAGTATGAAGTTGAGTTTTATGCCAATGCCGAGGAGCTTTTGTCGAAATGGTGGCGTATTGGAAAGCGATGGGAGTGGACCAGCAAAACACATTATATGTCGCGCAATTGCCCTGATGTTACCGTTGTTGAAGGCGAAACTGACGGCTATCCAAAAACAATCACACTTGATTATGGCGACAGTACAGTGCTTAAAAACGATAAAGTTTTAAGTGGCTCCATTGTGATCGAAATCTCCGCGCCCCGCAGCAGTGCCAGTTATACCCGGATGGTTACCTACAATAACTTTGGGATAGATACAATGACGATTGCAGGAAGCTCACTGATTACAGTTGCAAGGGAAAATGAAACTTACCGCAATTACAAAAGTGATTTAACAATAACACTCGATAATGGAAATGTAATTACCCGTTCATCCGAAAGAACCTGGACATGGATTGAAGGTTTGGCAACTACCGAAGATCAAACCGATGACGTAATTAATATTGACGGAGTTGTAACTGCTTCAAATTCAAATGGCGATTCGTATAAAAAGGAAATTACAGATCCTTTGGTACGCATGGGCGACTGCCGGTATATTGTTGCCGGAATTGTTGAAGTAACACTAAACGATCAGTTGGTTTCAACATTTGATTATGGCGATGGCACTTGCGATGAAGTTGCTACAATGACAACAGTGGGCAGCGATCCTGTTGAAGTGGACTTATCAACTTGCAAAAAGAAAGGCCACAAAAAATAAACTTGCAAAAAATAATTAATTTGAAAATACCCCGATGAAAAACATTTGTCGGGGTACTTTTTCCAAATGATTATCTGCCTATCTTTGAAACACACTAATGAATCTGTAACATTTTGACGCAACAGGAATTTAAAGTTCTATTTGAAAACCATTTTGCTGAAGTCCGCAAATCTGTTTTTTACCGTTCAGGAGATGCTGACGTTGCAACTGATATTGCACAGGAAACATTCATGAAAATATGGGAAAAGCAAAGTTCA
>JBFHJA010000100.1:0-11083 GCA_041596165.1 Draconibacterium sp.
CATACGTCGTACCGTATAGAATTAAAAGGAGAAAGTTTAAGAAGAAAAATGTAATTTTGTCACATATCGGTCATTCCGAAACCTAAAATCAGAGGGGTCAATATCACCGGAACGAGGGGTCAACATCGCCGGAATATCCAGATACTAAGTAGTTGATTTTTTGCTTGCACCCTTTTTACAATATCAATTGCAGTTCAGGGAATATTTAAAGACTCAATTTTGTGAGTTTTATAAGCAATGTTATGTTTTGAGTTTTTTATAATTACTGTCAAACCATATAACTGCCTGTAAAACAAATGTGAACATAAAAAAAAATCAAGGTCGCTATTTCGAACGACCTTGAAAACTAAATATGAAAAACGGTAAAACTAAATGGGTTTGTAAAACATCTCTGATTTATACCAGATTTATTATATTTTTATGAAATTCTTAGTTTATTATTATGAATCAAAGGTAGTGTTATTTCTCAGCCATAAAACGGAAAGAAAACTGAGATTTAGGGACAAAAGCCTGATTTTTAGATTCATAATTACCTAATGAATTAGACCAACAGATTGTATAAATCAATCTGCTATAAAAAACAGAGGGGAACAAATGAAATGTGAAAATTTCATTTGTTCCCCTTAAAATTGATTAGAAGAGGTAACTTTAAGAAGTTACACGAATTTTATTTTAGCATCGACTTGTCAATTCCATTAATCAACACCTCCCGTTTGTTTGCATCAAATTTCGAGAATCCACGATCGAAAATTGTATATTCCCTTTTGATTGCAGCACTTTTCATTGCAACAATTTCTACACCGGTAATGTCTTCGATTGTCCTTTTTAACAATGACTCATTTTTGTCACCAAGGGGAACCGATGAAAATACATCATCTTCTTCCGGTATATCTGCAACAAAACCATCTTTAAAGTCGGTTACACCTTGTGAATTTGCATATTTCAAAATAATGGGTTGAACGGCCCAATTCTCAAAATCTTCATAATCGCTGGCGTTTGTATAAAAATCTTCTGGTTTCAAGGTAATTGAAGCTGTATATTTTCCATAGGTAGTGTCGCCCACAGTTGTAATGGTCATATAGGGTTTTAATCCTGTAATGGTTAACTCTGATGCCGAAGCTGTTCCATTTCCAGTAATAACATGAAGTTTAGTTAATCCCATTTTAATAGGTACGGTATTTAAAAAACTTATTCCAAGTTGTGACTCGGTATTTTTACTTTCCCAGTAATCCTGATATTTGTCATTCCATTGGAATTTCACAAGGCTTTTTTCGCCAGTTACAGCATCAACCGGAGCTAATGAACTGCAAACGTGCTGTGCCGCATCCGAAGTTCCGCCAGGATTGTACCGTAAATCAAGTACAACATCGGTAACCTGGTTATCTATAAAATATTGAAGGGCAGTATCAAAGCTGCTATTGTAATTGGCTATAAACTGGGCATAAAAAAGATAACCTATTTTATGTCCGCCATGTTCTATAACATTCGTAAACTGCACAGGATCAAGATTTAGCTTTAACGCAGTTAAGTTTATGGTTTGAACATTCGAAATTCCCGAAGTACCATATTGTCCATAAGTAATTGATTGGCTACTGCTGTTTAATAAATCCATGTAGTTTGATTCAGTAATATCTCCTTCGTTCATCTCGAAAATTAAATCGCCACGTTTCAACCCTGCCGTGGCTGCTGGAGTGTTAGGATATACATATTCCACAACTGCAAAAACAGTTTTTGTATCAGAAAAAATCCCAAAACCCAGTGACCATCCATACGTAGTTTCTATTCCTTCAAAACTGTCTTCCAATTTTTCTACATCGTCTGTAATAAACGACCATTTGTCTTCTTCGTTCAGTAATTTTTCAAAATAAGCTTCTGTGTCAAATTCGTAGTTTATGTCAATATCCGGCACTGTGGCATACCACAGATAAACATCGTTCATCACTGCTTCAACAAATTCGTTTACTGCAATTGTAGCTGCCGGGGCTTTTAGTTCATCTTCATCGGGTTCAGGCTCGGGGACATCAGTACAACTTACGGCCACAACTGCAAACAGAACTATCAGTAATAAACCCCTTTTCAATACATTTAATACGTTTTCTGAATTATTCATTTTTATTGTTTTAAGGGGCAAAATTAATTACTTTTTAATCTTTTTCCTCCTTTGGGTACTCAATTCTGATGTGATAAATATTAATTAACTTATTGAGCAGCGTTTCTTTAATAATGTTAATATCGCTAAAAGTTAAAACTGAATTATCCAATTGATTTAACCTGATTTTATCATCTATTATTTTATTTATCAACTCCTTCAGATTCTCGAAAGTTTTGTCTTTTAAACTTCTCGATGCGGCTTCAATTCCATCAATAAGCATAACCACGGTTGCTTCCTTTGATTTTGGAAGTGGTCCGGGATATATAAACGGAACTTCGTCAATGCTTTTGTCAACACTCTCCTGCCTTTGTTTTAGGAAAAAATAATTTGCTTTTGTCGTGCCATGATGCGTAGCAATAAATTCGATGATTGGTTCAGGAAGTTTATATTTCTGAGCCATTTTTACACCATTTTTCACATGGTCGATAACCAATTCGGCACTTTTTATGTAGCTAAGATCGTCATGCGGGTTCATCCCTGCTGCCTGGTTTTCTATAAAAAAGTTGGGTCTCGAAATTTTCCCAATGTCATGATAAAGCGCTCCTGCCCTAACCAGAAATGGATTACCACCGATTTTCAAAATCACCTCTTCTGCAAGATTTGCAATTTGCAGGGAGTGTTGAAAAGTACCTGGCGCTTCTTCTGCCAATTTCCTTAACAACGGCTGATTACTGTCCGACAACTCAATTAAAGTAACATCGGATACAAAACCAAATAACTTTTCGAAAATATAAACCAATGGATACACTATCATGATGAATAAACTACTTCCTGCAAACCATTTCATCATATTGTAATTAAAGTTCAGGATTGAACCTTCGAAAATCAGGTTTAATGCAGAATATACAAACCAGTAGGTAAACATTACTAAAAACATTGCTTTTACAAGATGTACTCTGCGATGCATTTTATTCAAGCTGAAAACGGCAACTACGCCGGCTGAAAATTGTACCAATATATATTCGTAATTATTGGGAGCATAAAATCCAATAATCAAAGTGATAACAAAAAGCATAAAAATGGCAGTCCTCGAATCATAAAAAGTACGCACGATAATGGGGAAAATTGCCAGCGGTACTAAATAAATATGCAAGCTGGGAAAACTATTTATAAAATAGGATACAAAGACCATTCCGACCAAAAACAGCATTAAAAAGGCAAGTTTCCGATGTTGTATTAAAATGTCGTGGCGATATATGTAAATAAAAGCGAAAATAAGAGCTTGCATCGCCAGAATGAAAAAAACTTTTCCAAGCAAACTCATATAAGATGCAAAACCCTTACTGTTTTCCTGTTTAAAACTAATTTTTAATGATTCGAGTATCTGGTATTTTTGCACATCAACAATTTCACCTTGCAAAATAATTCTTTCTCCAACCTGCACCATTCCACGTGTTGGAGACAATTTCGCAGTGCCTTCTGCAATTTCTTTTTCCGTAGTAGTTTTGTCAAATTCAAGGTTCGCTGTTATATATTTTTCAGGGGAAATTGAGCTCAGCCACTCTTTTAAAGCAGCATTTGTTCTGATTTGTTCCTGAATAATATCGTGAATTTTATTGTAGGCACTTTTTTCAGAATATAAATTTACTACCGGAATGGAAGTTACATTTGCCCCAACCCGTTTTTTTATTTCAGTTTTTCCTTTCAGTTCTTCATACGATTCTATTGATCGCTGTAAAATACCAATCCGATAAATTTCTGTCAGATTCCTTTTAAGCAAGCCATATATTTTCATTTTTTCCTGACTTACGGGCACTTCCGAAATTTTCAGATCGACTGCCATTTCCGCAATATTAATTTTTAGCACTGTCGTGTCAAACTGAAAATAAGGAACAATAGTTTTCAGAATCTCTGCTTTTTCAGTAGAAATTTCGGCATCAGATTTTAGTATGGCAAAATCGAAAGGTGCCACAAGATTTTCATGTTGCCACGGAAATCCTTTTTGATATTCGTATTTGAATTTAGGTTCGCCTGGCAAAACTAAAAAAAGCAATACTGTTGTTACCCCAAATATCAATATCCAGTAAAAAATTATAGCATAACTATTTATTTTTTTTTCGAAATCAGTCATAAACGTTGAATTAAAATCAATTTTAAATAGAAACTTACTTTACAATAAAACCATATAAACCTACCAAAACTAAATTTAGTCGTAAACTGCACTCCAGTAACATATTTTTTTTTCTAGTTTTGTGTAAACTCAGTGAAAAACTTATCTGTTTAAAAAATAAAATTAACAAATTATTTGAATGAACTACGGCATTTCAAACCTCAGTATTATACCTGTCAGAAAAGACCCATCGGAAAAAAGTGAAATGGTAACACAAGTTCTGTTTGGTGAACATTTTGAAATAAGGGAACAAATGATGGGTTGGACAAATATTAAGCTTGATTATGACGGATATGAAGGCTGGGTTGATTCGAAAATGATAACTCCAATCCCTGAACGTACGGTAAATAAAATTGAAAAGAACCCAATTGCCGTTACCACAGATGTTATTACGATTGTTCCTGTTAATGTTGAGCAAAGTTTAATGCTTGTAGCAGGCAGCACATTACCCGGTTGGAGGCCTTATTTAAAAAGGTTTTCGGTAGGAAAAAAAACATACCCGTCAACTGGTGAGGTGTGTTACGGCCAAATTGAGAACCAACGCGAAGTTGCCATTAAACAGGCATTAAAATATTTCAATGCACCATATTTATGGGGCGGAAGAACACCTTTTGGTATTGATTGCAGCGGTTTTACTCAGATTATTTATAAAATGATTGGGATAAAACTTCCTCGCGATGCCAGCGGACAGGTAAAAATGGGAACAGCCATGAGTTTTGTGGATGAATCGGAACCCGGGGATTTAGCTTTTTTTGATGACGAAGAAGGAAAAATTGTACACGTTGGCATTATTTGGAAACGAAACAAAATCATTCATGCGTCAGGAAAAGTACGAATTGACAACGTAGATCAGTTTGGTATTTTCAACATCGATACGCAACGTTACACTCACAAAATGAGGGTAATGAAAAAAATAATCGGTCAAAATGGAACGAATTAAAATTCTTATTTATTTCGTAATTGTAGTGGTTGCCCTGCTTTTAGTAATTAAATACTGGAAAACTGGCAGAGATAAATAGTCCAAAGTTCAAAGATCCGGATTCGAAGTTCCGGCTATTTTGCAGACATTAAAATTCGCTAAAAGAATTTCAAACCTAGTGAAAGCATGAAAGTCTGGTTTTTACCATCAATAGTTGGATCAGAATATAGCTCGCTAACCCCGTTCTCCATGCGTGCATCCAAAGTAAGAAAAAGGAAATCGATACCCAAACCATATTGATAACCGTAGAAATAATCATCATAAAACGATTTATGTGACATACTCCCGCCAGATACATCTTTCGTTAAAATACCGCTAAACACCGGCCCTCCAACAATGTGCATATTAAAATTGTTTCCATTAATTAATTTTATACCAAGCAAAAGAGGGACATCTACACTATTGTAATCAAACGATGTTAAAGTTTGCTGAGCATCGGTAATTTCGCCACCTTTCCCACTATAATAAACCTCAGGTTGAATAAAAACCCTATTACATCCCAATCGCAAAAAAGCACCTAAATGAGTTTTTGTAATATATTCCGATGAATAATCTTCTTTGTCGAAACTAATTTTCGAAAAATTTACCCCTCCTTTTACTCCTAAACAGAAATTGGCCTGAGCAGATAATGAAATGGTAATCGCAAGATATACAACAGATAACAATAATTTTTTCATTTCATACAATTTTGAATTACATCTAAATAACGATGTATGTAGCATAAAATTACCTATTTTATGACAATTGGTATCGTAATATTTTCATTACGAACTTTTTTTTCCATAAAAAGTTTTAAAATTGAACCTATTTTTTCGGAGGAGTTATTTACATAAGACACTGATTAACAAAGATATTTATTGAAATCTTTATAATCCTGTATAATTTTTACCGATCGCGGTAAATCTGGGTTGTGAAACTGAATCTGCCATCCGGTGATAAAAACTTTTTGATGCTGAAAAGTTTCTTTCAGTTTTATTAAATAATTCTCAATATCTTCCCTGGGCATTGCATTAATAAAAGCTGTAAAAACATAGTCAATATTTGTGTGTGTTTGCACTTTAGCCAAATCATCAAAAGGCACAAATTGACCGAGATAAATAACGTTGTATCCATTTTTTTGGGCAAGGTATGAGTAAAACAGTAAACTCATTTCGTGTAACTCCCCTTCAGGTAAAAAGAAAAGTATGGTTGACCCATTGCGATTTTCAAATCCAAGCTTATCAGTTTCAGCAATTAACTTTTGCCTCAAAATGCTTGTTACGTAATGTTCCTGAGCCGGAAAAATTGTACCAACCTGCCAGTAAGTTCCAATCCGTTCAAACAAAGCAAAAAACACTTTCAATACAGCATCTTCAAATCCTCTTTTTACAATTATTTCGTTTACAAAATTGTAAAAACCAATGTTGTCAAAATCCAACATATATAAAATTAACTGATCAACATAATCCGATTCGCTGGTTTTGCTTTGGGTAATTTCCAATACCGAATTTTTAATTTTCTTGTCGTCAAGTTTTGCAACCTTCGATATTTTAAAACCATTATTTACCAAAAGCGACACATTTAAAATCCTCCTCAAATCAGAGTCGCTGTAATACCTAATGTTTGTATCTGTGCGGCTTGGAGTTAATAAACTATATCGCTTTTCCCAAATACGGATTGTGTGCGCTTTAACCCCCGACAATACCTCCAAATCCTTAATTGAATAACCTTCAGCTTTCATTATAATCAGATAATTTTGCGTTTTTTGTACTTTAAAATTTTAACAAAGAAAAAATGTTTTTGTTTAAACTTAAGCCGCGAGTTTATAAACAAAATAAGATTCATGAAAAATAGTTCTGTCTATTAACCGGATAATGATTTAAAAAATTGAATTAATTTATTTTTATGCTCACTTAATTGTGGCATTTTTGCAGCCATAAAAAAATTTCAAAATGAGAATTGCAGGAATTATTTTTACAGTAATCATCAGTGTTTCCGCACTTTTTGCAAATGGGCAAACTAAATATGCAATTGTTATTCATGGTGGTGCCGGTGTTATGTCGAAAGAAAAAATGACAATTGAGCAACAAGTTGAATATAAAGCCAAATTGAATGAGGCACTTGAACTTGGCGATAAAATGTTAAAAGAAGGAGCCAAGGCTGTTGATGTTGTGGTGAGTGTAATAAACGTTTTGGAAGATTCTCCGCTTTTTAATGCCGGCAAAGGTGCAGTTTTTACAAGTGATGAAAAGGTTGAACTGGATGCTTCAATTATGGAAGGAAAAACATTAAACGCCGGTGCAGTGGCCGGAGTTCAGGACATTAAAAACCCTATAAATGCTGCCCGTGAAGTGATGGACAATTCCGAACATGTTTTTTTAAGCGGAAAAGGTGCATCTGAATTTGCAAAAAAACAAGGCTTGGAAATAGTTCCAAATAAATATTTCTATACCGATATAAGATACGAATCGTTGATGCAGTTAAAAAAACAGGAACGCGAACGGACACAAAAAGACAACACTGGTACAGTTGGTTGCGCCGTTCTTGATACCCATGGAAATTTATCAGCCGGAACTTCAACAGGAGGCATGACGAACAAAAAATACGGAAGGATTGGCGATGCACCAATAATTGGAGCAGGAACTTATGCCAGCAATAAAACCTGTGCCGTTTCATGCACTGGTCACGGCGAATATTATATAAGACTTGGTTTTGCACGCGACATCTCGGCTTTAATGGAATATAAAAACCTGAGCGTTTCAAAAGCTTGTCAGGAAGAAATTAGAAAACTGACGGAATTGGGCGGAACAGGTGGCGTGATAGGAATTGACACTTTGGGTAATATTGCTATGGAATTTAACACAAGCGGAATGTTTCGGGGATATTTAAAATCAACCGGTGAGAAAGAAATCGCAATTTTTAAATAGATTGCCACAAATTAACAAAAATGGTTGCCACAGATTTACAGATTATTAAAGGAACTCAATTTAAGAAAACCGTAAATCGTTGGTAATAAACAAGGATAGTAAATTATGAAATTTTTATTTCCAACATTTTTATTCGCTCTTTTTACAATTGCAATTCCAATTATAATTCACCTGTTTAGTTTCAGGCAATACAAAACTGTTTATTTCAGTAATGTTAGTTTCTTGAAAGACATTAAAAAGGAATCGCAAAACAAGTCGCGTTTGAAACAAATACTGATTCTGATTGCCCGCATTTTAACAATTATTTTCCTTGTTTTTGCATTTTCTCAACCGTACATTCCAATTTCATCGGACACGAAAAAACAACCGAACCAGATTATTGGTGTTTATATCGACAATTCCTTTAGTATGAATGCGCTTTCTGAAAACGGACAATTGCTTGAGGTGGCAAGAAATAAAGCACTCGAAATATGTTTGGCCTATCCTGCGGGTTCAAAATTCAAACTTTTCACCAACGACTTACAGGCAAAACATCAGAACATTTTCAACAAAGAACAATTTATACAGCAGGTTGCCGAAATTCAGCCATCACCAGTTGTAATCCCGCTTTCAATGATATACAACAGATTTGCTGTTCAACATTCGGAAATTAATGATACTGAAACCGATAAACATATTTATTTTATTTCCGATTTCCAGAGGACAATAACAGATTTCGAAAATTTTACAAGCGAACCTGTTTTTAGCTATTTTCTTGGCCTCAGGGCAAACCAAACTGCCAATCTGTATATCGATTCATGTTGGGTTGAAGTTCCTGCCCACCGCTTAAAACAGGAAGAGGAAATGTTTGTGCGCATAAAAAACAGTTCAGATCAGGATTACCAAAACCTGCCTTTAAAAATGATTTTAAACGATTCAATAAAATCAATTACCAACTTCTCGGTAAACGCTCAAAACGAAATAACGGCTAGTTTAAAATACACAAACAATTCAAGTGGCTTGCAACTGGGGAATATCGAAATATCAGACTACCCGTTTACGCACGACAATAACTGGTACATCAGTTATTTTGTTGAACCTCAGATAAAAGCGCTGGCAATTTTTGAAGATAACACCTATTCAAAGGAAGGACTCAAATCAATTTCAGCATTATTTAAAAACGATGATTTTGTTGTGTTGGATGAAATGAATGTTCAAAGTTTGCAAATCAGCAAATTGAGCGACTACAATAACATTTTCCTTGTCAACATCGAAAGTTTTTCAAGTGGATTTTTAAGTGAATTGAAAAATAGCGTTGAAAATGGAATGTCAGTAGTTGTTTTTCCGGCAGAAACAAAAAACCAGTCACCAACAAATGAGTTACTATCTATGTTCAATGTAAATAAGATAACGGGGAGAGATACAACCAAACAAATGATTTCGGGAATTGATTTTGAAAATAAATTCTTTACCGATGTATTTCGTAAAAAAGAGGAAAACCCCATTTACCCTGAAATAAACGGGCATTTTCAATTCGAAAGTAACTCCCAGTCAACTGAAGCAAACCTACTTTGGTTTCAGAATAAAGACAAAGCCCTTTCATCCGTAAATTTCGAAAACGGCAAAGTTTGGGTATTTGCATTTCCGCTGGATAAGAAAAACGAATCTTTTGCGCGCGACATCCTTTTTGTACCAACACTTTACAATATTGTTTTATACAGTTTGCCCAACCAGGAAATGTCATTTGTTGTGGGACGGAATACATTTTATGAAATACCACGGAAACAAAATATCAGCCTCGATTCAAAAATTGAAATAGAAAACAAAAAGAAAGGAGAGAGATTTATTCCTTCCAAGAACAATTCGGCACGAGGGACTTTAATCGAATTTCCCGGACAAATTGTTAACGATGGCCATTACCTGATTTTAAATGAAGACACTGTAACCGGCTCAATGGCTTTCAATTACGACAGAAAAGAATCGGATTTAAGATATTTCGACAACAAGGAGTTACAGGAAAAAATAGAAACCACACAACTTAAAAATGCTCAGGTAGTACAAAATGCCGAAAAGAATTTCTCCGAGATTTTCGACGAAATCCAAAATGGCCGTCAACTATGGCTTTGGTGTATTTTACTTGCGCTTCTTTTTATTTTATCCGAAGTGGCAATCATCAGGTTTTGGAAATAGGCACTTTATAAATATTTAAAGAATATCGCAGAATGGGGTTAAAACCCCAGCTTCATTGGCATTCCTTAAATCCGTTCACTAAACAGGCTGTGTGCAAACTGCAACAAAAACAGTTATCTTTTGCACCGGGTTTCAACCCGGTGATTTTTATGAAAAATTGAAATTGGCTTTATCCGTTAATTTTCAATAGCTTAAAGGCTAAAGCCACAGTTTGGTGTTGTGCTTTTTATACACCGGGCTAAAGCCACGGTGCAAAAAAATCCTAATTTCACACAGCCTGTAAAGTGAACGGCAATTGAAACGACCATTTACAGTTTTGCTTCCTTGTATTGCCGTCTGCTTTAGCTGACGGCCAATAAGTTACTATTTAACAAGGCTTTAGACACATATCGACTTGTATTTATTAAATGCCTAATTCTTTGAATTTGGAATTTATTTGCATGTTGAAGTTTGGAGAATGGAGTTTTCTTTTAAACACTATTTAGGTTTTTAAGTAAAGTGCCTGGAAAAAACATGATGTTTCTCACTGCTTTCAAACACCCCGTTTTATTTTGACATTCTTTGTAATTATCGTATTTCTGTACAAACTAAAACATCGAAAAAATGGCAACATTATCATCAAAAGATTACATGGCCAAGGAAGATAAATTTGGCGCACACAACTACCACCCGCTACCTGTTGTTTTGTCAAAAGGCAAAGGAATTTACGTTTGGGACGTGGAAGGAAAAAAATATTTCGATTTCCTTTCGGCATATTCTGCTGTAAA
>JBFHJA010000101.1:0-10986 GCA_041596165.1 Draconibacterium sp.
AAATTGCTGCCTTAAATCAGGATGACTTAGATCTTTTCCTTCATAATGTCCATGTGCCATAATATGAAGTAAGATTTTTAGCGGAGGAATTGCCGAATCAACACTTTTTTCTTCGAAATATCGTAAGGCAACTTTTTGTTGGGCTTCAACAATATTATTAATTCCATCAACAAACTCTTCCATTCCCTGAAGTTCCGGTTTAAGCATCTTTTCATTAAAAACTGCCAAAGGCTCATCAAACAGACGGTTCATGCAACGGAATGCAAAATTCTTAGTAATACGGTAACCTAAACGGCTTGCCAGTATTTTTTTTCCGTTGTAATCAAAGTCTTCCAGTTTTTCCAGACAATTATTTTTAATTAATAATTTGGCGTCCCTATCTTCCGGTACAAGTCTAGCCCATATTTCGGGTATTAAAATGCTGATATCGTGGTCGAATCTTTTTTCTTGTCCAACATAACCTGCTGCAGAACTGAAACCCTGGTATTCAGATAAAATGTACGAAAGGAGTGCATTGTTTAAGTCGGTTGTGGGAACCAGCATATTAAACGGGCCTTTTGTTAATGCGCCTTCTGAACCAGCTCCTGTAGTTGAAGGCGATTTTCCGGTGAGACTGCAAATAAAATCCATGAATAATTCAGGTATTTCCTGGTAATGAATTGGATTATACACACTCAAGGGTCTGATTCCGGCTTTCTTATTTGCCGGATTATTTCTTCGACCAGGAAGAACTGCATTTACAGGAAAATGTGCTGCCTTTTCTGATTCGATTTTTCGGTGCAGCCTTATTCCAATTTCAGCCAAATAGCTTGCCTGGGTTTCGTACTTAAAAATATTGCGCTGCAAATAACGTGGATTATTGGTAGGTGTACCATCAACAATTCTTGTATGCGATGGTGCAACAAAATAACAATCTTTATTCCCTTCAACCACACGTGTAATGAGTTTTTGAACTGGAGCTGTGTATTGATCGAAATTGATTGCATCTTCAAATAATTCAATTGCATCTTTTTGGGTAAGTGGCTCGTAGTTGGTCAAAAATGTATTGGCGGATACAATGTCTGCCTCTGAATCTTTATCGTAACCACGGATTATTGCTTCATCAGGCCGTTGAAAAAGATAACTTTCGCAATTGGTAACCAACTTCACACTTTTATTTGAATACTCAGGATTAAGATTGTTAAGCTGATTTGCCGGCAGAGTAATTGTTGCAGAAATGTCATCTTCCATTTGTATTTTTTCACTTGGAACAAAATCAGACCTCAACTTGTGGATATACCAATTGCCTTCGGGGCTAAATCCTATGCGAACATAACTGGCAGCAATTTTATTGTGTTTATATCGAAGTGAGTTTCCGCTCCTTCCGTTTACAATTTCCACATTTAAGTGTTCTTTCCATGATCCTTTATCTTGCTGGCTTCTGTACAATCTTTTTATATATAAAGCCAGGGTTCGGATGTAGCCAGGAATGCTTTCAAGGAACTCGTTGTATTCATCAGTGTACTGATCCGACGGGGTCAGCAGTTTTACTGCCGAGCCTAAAGTTCGTTCCGGACTTAAAAATGGTCTTGAAGGTGTTGCATCAGGATAAATCGTTTTCCATCGGTGCGAGTAATCGTAGTTAATTAGCAAATCTGCTTTTTTTGAATCTTCTTCCAAATCACGGACATAAAAAGTGCCGTATTTTATAGCATTTTGCATTGATTTGGAAATTTCGGATTTTCCTCCTCCTGAAACTGTACTTGGCTTATGGCAAAACATCCCCTCGGGTGCTGTATCAATAATTCTCCATAAAGGTTGTTCCGGATGTTTTGCTAACTGAAATTTATGACCAGAAGGGTGTACGTATGTTTTTTTCGGATTGAGTTTTAATTTTTGTTCAACTCCATTGTGTTCCCAAATTATGGAATTTTGTTCAATCTTAATATCGGCAAATTCGGGTATGTAAATTATATCGGGGTATTTCTTGTCGATGGCATAGTTTTCAGGAAATATTTCAATCCTGTCACCTAAAAGTTTTTTTAGTTCTTCAAAGGAATATTTTTGGCTGAATTTCGCTGTAAACGGTTTTCCAAAAAGTGTATCACCCATAATTCCCCGCGGAAAAGCAATTGCTCCACCAGCATGTTCTTCTTCAACCAAGCCGTATAAATTGGCCGAATAGCTGATTTGTGTTTTTATCTCCTTTTTCGAATAGCCGTAGTAATTGTCGGCAATTAAAGTTACAACTACCCCCCGCTCATCACGACACGTAATTTTGAATGCACCGCCATCGTTATAAAGTTCATCCTCATTTTTCCAGCACATTCCCTCCTTCTTTTGTCTGTCGGTGGCATCGTTAAAATGAGGTAAGCCAACGTCTTTCTTTTTTAAACTGGTAAGTTGAGGGGCAAGTATGATACAGCCGGTGTGCCCTGTCCAATGTTCATAGTCAAGTGCAGCATCGTTTTGCGCAAGATTATGATCCCCAGCATTTCCAAAAATTGTTTCCACAAAGTCGAGGTTACTTACCAAACTGCCGGGAGCGAAAAATCTGACTTCCAGGCTTTTTTTACTGATAATTCCTTTAACTTCAGGGCAAACTATGGGGCGAAGCAATAACGAAACCATAATTTTTGCCTTTTTTTCCTGATTGGCAGTAAATGGTAAAATATTGATTTCATCGTTCGGATGCAGTGCTTCATGAAGTAAATTGGCAAATGCAATTTTAGGTACTTCAATTTTATCGAGCGCAACAGGCAATCCACCTTCAACAATATGAAACGTACCTTTTGTTGTTCGTTTATCTTTTGCGGGGTTATTTAAAATTCCCTGTTTTAATCGATATGTACTTAGTAATTCATTCTTGAAAGTATCTCCATTGGGCGGTAAACTTATTTCGCGTGCCAGGCCGGGCTCATTCAATACGAAAGTACTGGCGGGCAATCGATACGATTTTTCAAAATTCAGATCTTTTAAGTAGTCGTCAATAAAATTTTGAATTCGCGTATCAGCTGGCGATAAATGATCGGAAAGTAAACGTGTTTTCTCACGGAAACTATTTATTAATCCCTCTGTGAGATTATTAAAACGGTCGTTCGATAATTTTGTACTGTCATCGGCTTCATTTATAAACATAGGTTGGCCAATTGATGCCAGTTGGAGATTAATGTACTGAATCATTTCTCTCCTGTCTTTCTTTCTGTTTTTGGGTAGAACCTTTCCATTATTATTCATTGCTTTCAATTTTTTTATAATTATACGAATTTATGGAATAAAGAATTATAACCAAAATCAAAATGCCAATAGAAAAATGAATAATTAGGGTAGGTTTAACCTTGAATAATAAGTACAACCTAATATGTTGTCTCATTATTTTAAGCACAAACCAGAAAGCAGCCAATTATTGTTTTATCAGCAAATTGATATTTTGCTGATAAAACGATATAAACGATGTGTTTGTTTATGTAATAAAGGTAGAAGAATAAAGTAATTAGATGCTATTCCATATCTTCTTCAAACGGATTTTTGCCATCTGTGAATATTGGATTATCCTCTTTTTTTACTGGTACAAATCCTTCCGGAATCATTGATTCTGATGGTACATAAGGAAAAACATCAACGATTGTACTAACGGTTATTGCTGAAACAACATAAGGTACTACAAGGAACGACAGACTTTCGGCTAATCTGTCAAGCGCTTCTTGGATATCATCGGCCATTATTAAATAATATGCTCTTAGCTTTTTTTCTTTACCTGCCTCTTCGTCAATGGTTACAAGATTAATTGTTGCTTTAAACCACCATTCACCAGCTTCAAAGGGAAATACTTCAGCGATGCGTGATTTTTTAATGTCAACAATCTGAAATTCACCACCTTTAACTGTTTGCTGCATTTGTCGTATGATGCGGGTTTCGGCATCAGTATAGGATACTGCATCGAGGAGGAAATTTTCGGTTACCATTTGTTCGTTACCGCTTTGGGCAACTTTGTTATATTTTACTTTGCTTTCAAACCAGGTTTGCATCATTGTATTTGTTTTTTAGAATTGTGTGTGCAAAAATAGGTTTTATCGATCTATAGTTGCCAATTGTATGTGTTTTCTTTTTTCAACTTTTCAACAAAAAAAAACCGGGCACTTTGCAGCGACCCGGTTTGTGTCAAACTAAACTAACAAACTAAACTAACACAACTATTTTAACCGTATGAATGTATTTGTAACAAAATAAGTTTTTATTAACAACTGTTTTTCAGAAAAAGCCCGCCTCGCTTGGCGGACTTTTTACTGACAGCTACAGACATAAACGATATGAGGGTTTAATTATAAGCACTTTCTCCGTGTTCGTAAATATCGAGACCTTCTTCTTCGACACGTTTTGAAGCACGTAATACTTTAAGTTTCTTTAATATGGTAAATAAAATAAATCCGGTTCCTGCAGCCCAAGCAAAGAATGCTAAAACACCAATTGCCTGAACACCTAATAATTTAGCTCCAAATCCGTAAAATAAACCTTCAGAAGTTGAAAATAAACCAACTGCAAGAGTTCCAAAAGCCCCGCTAACGCCGTGCACAGAAATAGCACCTACAGGGTCGTCAATTTTTAATATTTTATCAAAAAACTCAACTGCAAAAGGTAAAATAAAACCAGCTATAATTCCAATTGCAACAGCACCCATTGGGTCAACAGCATCACAACCTGCAGTAATGGCTACCAAACCTGCCAATGCACCGTTCAATGAAATTGATAGTGCAGGGCGTTTATAACGGAACCATGAAACAAGCATTGCAGTAACTGCACCGGCTGCGGCAGCCAGGTTAGTAGTAACGGCTATGTGTCCAATTGCGACAGCGTTGTCGGTACCGGCAGCAGCTAATTGTGAACCGGGGTTAAATCCGAACCATCCGAACCAAAGGATGAAAACACCCAATGCGCCTAAAGTAAGGTTATGTCCGGGAATCGCTTTTGGTTTTCCGTCTGTCCCATATTTTCCAAGACGTGGGCCAATAATGGCAGCTCCTGCCAATCCAACCCATGCTCCAACGGAGTGAACGATTGACGAACCGGCGAAGTCATGAAATCCAAGTTGACTTAACCAACCACCTCCCCATGTCCAGTGACCTGAAATTGGATATATCAGCACAGTAATTACGATACTGAAAATTAGATAAGCTTTAAATTCAGTACGCTCTGCCATAGCTCCAGAAACAATTGTTGCAGCAGTTGCGGCAAACACCGTTTGGAAAAACAAATCAGCATAATCAGAGTAATTGTCGCCAAAACCATCACTCATAAAAAACAGGTCGGGAGTTCCAATAATTCCGCCAATTGAATCTCCATACATTAAGGTAAAACCAATAATCCAATATAAAAGCGAACCAATTGCAAAGTCCATTAAGTTTTTCATCAAAATGTTTGCAGTGTTCTTTGATCGGGTAAATCCTGCTTCTACCATCGCAAATCCCGGTTGCATAAACATTACCAAAAAACCGGCAATCAACAACCACATATTATCTAAACCTATTTGTAGGCCTTGTATAGTTTCTTCCATGATACTTTTTTATTATAATAATGTTTTATACTTCTTTTCCTTTAATGTATAATGACTCATCACCTTTTTCTCCGGTTCTGATGCGGTATGATTCTTCTATTGGAATTATGAATATTTTTCCATCGCCTATTTCACCACTTCGTGCAGAACCCAGAATTGCTTTTATCGTTTTATCCACATTTTTGTCGCGAACGATAATTGAAAGCTTTGTGCGTTCAATCGTACTTGTATCGTAAATAATACCACGGTAAACACGGCCTTCACGAGCCTGACCAACACCGCGCACATCCCAGAAAGAAAAGAATTCGATTCCTGCTTCGTAGAGAGCATCTTTCACCTCTTCGAATTTTGTTTTGCGTATAATCGCTTCAATTTTTTTCATTTTAACTATATTTTTTAATGATTAAAGAGATATTCCAACTACAATATGAAATGATTCATAAGATGGATTTAGAATAACAGCTCCTGATAACGGAAGAGAAAAGCTGTCGGTAATTTTTATTTCTTTTGAAGTAGAGATTCCAATGTTGCAAATGTCGAAACCTGCATCACTTTTCATTGAATAGGCACCGTTTCCACCGCCTAAAGTGAGGTCAACCGGGCCGGCAGTTACACCTGCTTCCAGGTACAGATCACCAGAGGCATCACCATCTTTGCCTGCTCCATCATATAACATGTATGCTGCTGTAAACGAAACCGGACCTGCTCCAATTCCAATCATCGGCTCAATAAAATGATTGTCTCCGTTCATCCATGATGTTGGTTCACCAGTTGTGCCAGGGAAATAGTAATCGGTTACGGTGAAACTTAACGAACCACTTTCGCCTAAATCGAAACCGTAACTTGCGTATAAATCAGCTTCTGCAGCTTCATTATCCGAAACGCAATAAGAACCCCAGGCTCCCAGCGCGAAACCACCTGCACTAAATTCAACATAAGGCTGGAAGGCTGCACCTTCGCCAAATTTAATACCACGCCAAACGTAGCTACTGTAAATATCCAATCCTGCACTTACTTCCTGCGCTTTGGCATTTGGTGTAAATGAGATTAAAAGTAACAAACTCGCAATAATCATTAAACTCTTTTTCATAATCGTAATTTTTAAAAGTTAATTTTTAATTTGATTTATATTCATATTTAATGTCTGTTGTCATAAAAGTTGAAATATTATTTAGTCCCCCCTGTAAAAAATGAACTGTATTTGTAATTAAGTGTAAAAAACAATATAAGACCCCTTCTAAAACTTAATCACGGTTCAAAAATATGTATGGAAATGAATATGGTGGGTTTTTTGTTTCTGAAATTGGCATCTGTTAACATTTCGTTAATGTTACGACGCTTTTTGCTTGCAAATAGGTATTAAATAGTCAATAAAATAACAAAACAACATAAATAGTGGCATATAAAAGATATATGTCAATAATGTACTGAGGTTCTGTTTTTGGATATCAATTCGTAATTATTCTAGTTTTGGATTAATAATTAAGGCGATATTGAGGATTTTGGTTATTGTGTGCAGTAGCATTTTATAATGTAACATCATTCTGTTTTAACTACTGTTAACCCGGCTTGGTTATTTTTCTAATTTTACAATCAATATTCTTCATCCAATTAGTTGTTTGGTTTGTTCAATTTGTTTCGAATGAAAAAGTTAGTAATTACATTTTTTAAATATTTCCTGTTTTGGATTATCTATTTTGTACTATCAAAACTCATTTTTTTGGTTTACAATTATGATTTAACTTGTTCACTTTCATTTTTAGAAATTGCCGGGATTTTTTCTTACGGTATGAAAATGGATTTATCGATGGGTGCTTATTTAATGCTGATCCCCGGGATTGTACTTTCGTTTTCGTTTAATATGTCACCGGTAATCTTAAGCCGCATCTTTAAAATCTATACTTTTCTCCTTTTGGTATTAATCACATTTCTTAATTTGCTCGATTTAGGGTTGTACCCACATTGGGGTACCAGGGTTGGCATTTCGGCATTTGATTATATTGGAGACCCTGAAGGAGTTGTTTCAAGTATAATATGGAAGGATGTTGTAGCGGCAATTGCTATATTTCTGATTTATATTGCCCTGTTTTCGTGGATTTATAACCATTTCTTAAAAGAAACCATAAAAAAGGCGGCAGGTCAAAAGTGGTATTTTTCTCCGATAATGATTTTTGGTACTGCGCTTTTGTTTATACCTATCCGGGGTGGACTTGGAACTTCTCCTATAAATTATAGTACAGTTTCGTTTAGCAATAAATTGTATGTAAATCAGGCATCGTACAATTTTTTGTGGAGTTTTTTAAAAACTGTTACACGGAAAAATAAAATGGTAAATCCATGTTATTATTTTGAAAAAGACGAAGCGTTTGGGAAATTCAAATTATATGAAAACCAGCGTGTAGAATCGGATTCTATTTTAATTGAAATAGAAAAAAACAATCCTCCTAATGTAGTGCTGATAATTCTCGAAAGTTTTTCAAATAAGGTGATTTCATCGTTTGGCGGGGAATTTGGCGTTTGCCCAAACCTCGATTCAATTTGTAAGGAATCGATAATATTTCCGTCATTTTATGCAAGCGGTAATCGGTCAGACCGCGGTATGGCGGCTATTCTGGGAGCGTATCCATCGCTGCTGACTCAATCCATTATTAATTATCCCGAAAAATCAAGTAAACTCACAATGATGTCAGATTATTTCAACCGAAATGATTACTGGACTTCATTCTATTACGGGGGTGACATTGATTTTTACAATTTGAAATCTTTTATACTTCAGGGCGAATACAAAGATATTGTAGGACAAAGTGATTTTCCTAAGGAAATTAGAAACAAAAGCAGTTGGGGTGCGCCCGATGGTTATCTTTTTGATCGTGTTCTAAAAGAAATTAAAAAGCCAGAGCCATTTTTTACCGTCGCATATACTTTAAGCAGTCACACTCCTTATGATGTGCCAGCTAAAATCATAAAAGGGGAAAGCACCCAAGACAAATATTTGAATTCAGTCGCTTACACGGATAGTTGTCTGGGCGATTTTATTCGGGATTTAAAAAAAACAAAATTCTGGAACAATTCACTGGTAATAATTACCGCCGACCATGGACATTTGCATCCGGGGCCTACAGAAATCATAGAACCAGCAACTTATCGGATTCCGTTAATATGGACTGGCGGAGTTGTTAAAAAACCGGCAATCGTAAATAATATTAGCGGGCAACCTGATTTGATACCAACACTTATAAAACAACTTGGTTGGGAACGTGATTCGGCATTATTCGGGCGTGATATTCTTTCATCACCTTCCTATGCTTTTTATATGTGGGACACTGGCTGGGGCTATATTTCAAAGGAAGGAGAGTTTATTTATGATCAAAATACAAGAGAGTTCAGAAGTTTTGAAACCACCGGAAATGATGAGCCCAATTATGATTTTGCAAAATCCTACCTTCAGGTACTGCATGATGATTTCCTGGTGAAATAGATTTTAAATATTCCGTTGATTGTATCTTGTTATCCTACAACCTTTTGACTTTTGACTTTTTACATTATCTGTAATCATCAACATTTATTGCAACCATTTTTCCACGGTTTCTTTCTTTGGTTTGGGTAAAAATCAAAATTGAATTTTTTGTGTCAACCAAATTTAGAGGTACAGAATAGTAAAAAGAAACTTGTTCTTTAGGTTCAAGTTGTTCTTTGCCTGTAATTTGAAGCAGCGGAGTTGTTAGAATCTCATCTTTTTTATGTTGGTTAAATCCAATTAGTGGCATCGAGGAATTGTTGAATTTAATGCTGTGATCGGACAAATTGGTCAATGTTATCTGCATGTTCAAACTATCGTTTATCAGTGTCACATTCGAATAATTCAAATCAAGTTGTTTTAGCGATTGAAATTCAGGAATTACAATTGTTTTCACCATTTTCCCGTTTTTAAGCTGAATAAGATTTGTATTATCCATCCGGTCAGGTATTATTATAAAAAGCGAATCGCCTTCAGCGACAGATTCCTCGTCCCATAAATCATATTGGCAAAAACGATAACCCGGCGAAGCCAAATGTATTACAGGATCGCCGGTATAAAACTGGTAAGTTCCCGGAAAATCGAAATTGTTAAATGATGCCACTTGTTTTCCATCTGCCATTTTCCTGATTTGCTCTGCAGTTTCCTTATGGTTGTAAAATGATATTTTAAATTGCTTGTAGTTTGGAATAAAATCGGCAGCCAGATAAAAACGAAAAATGAAAAGGATGACGACTACAGGCAGCGCCAATCGGGTGAACCACTTTTTTAAAACCGGTTTATTTGAAATAATCGGGTAAGTAGCAATCATGAGTAATGGAGTAATTGCAGTTGTGTAATGTGCTTCAATGCGGTTTTTAAAACTCATCAGAAAAAAGAAAATATAAAAACCTAAAACGCTGAAGATGATTGCTCTTTTAAAAGGATCTCCATTTATTTTGAATTTACTTAAACCAAAAAATACGATTAATCCAGTGAGCGGCCCTGCAACCAATAACTGACTGGTAATGTTGTTTTGAACTGTCCAAAACCTCACTGGCTTCGTGCGATCGCTTAAATGATATTTAAAGGTGGGGAAGTTATTTTCGATTTGCCATAAAATATGTGGCGTCAACAATAAAATGGCAATAATTACAGTAATCCAAAAATATTTGTTTTTTAAAAGTTTGAGGTTCGATAAAACAAGAAGTCCCAGAGCCACAAAAGCATGGTATTTGCTGTAAATCATTGCCGCAGCAACAAATGCTAAAAAGAACGCCATTTTTAAATTAGGTGCGGAAATAAATTTTTTATATCCAAGGAAAAAAAGCAATGTAAAAAACACAAGCGGGGTATCTGGAAGCGCCATGAATCCGCCAATATGAGTGTGAACCAGCGGAAATGAAAAAATAAATAATCCCAGGAAAAACAGATCCTTTTTCTCGTCTAATTCATTTATAATCAGTGCTAGTGTTAGTGTCGAAACCAAAAGGAAAAATAACCGGACCCCAAGTTCGTTGTGCATAATGGAATCGCCGAGGAAAACAAGGAATGCAGCCATTGGCGGATGATCAAAAAATCCCCAGGCAAGGTGTTGCGAATACATCCAGTAATACGATTCGTCGGCATGCATATTAGTAAACACCGATTGCAGGATATTCACAAAAAGCCATCCCGCCAGTAGTAAATAGTGCTTTTTTTCAAGATTAGAAAATAGCTTCATTGTATTTTAATTAGGCATTTTTATCAAATACATCGGTTGCAAAACTTTGTCTCTCGTTTTTGGATTTATAAAACGCCCACCTCTGTTCAGGTAAAGGTGTTTGTATTCAATGATGGAGTCAGGTTTTATTTGGAGCGCTTCAAATTCTTTGAATCCTTCCGGATCTGTAAAAATCCAGCTACCATTTGTTTCTGCTGCTTTTTTCAATTCATCTTCCGATTTTAACTGTGTCGCCTG
>JBFHJA010000102.1:0-10985 GCA_041596165.1 Draconibacterium sp.
AAGAGTTGCGTGACAGCCACATGCCTTATTTGCAAGCAGCGGATATGCATGAATTACGTCTGGCACACGAAACCCGTAACATGATAATCAGTGCCGAAATGAAACTGAAAGCATCGCTTCTGCGAACCGAAAGTCGTTGCAGCCATTATCGTTTGGATTATCCGGAGTTGGACAATGAAAACTGGCAGGCATGGATTAATATTTTCAAAGGTGAAGACGGAACTATGCAATTTGAAAAACAGGCTTTTGGCACCTGGCCGGTAATTGAAGGTAATATGGTGTAGACTTTTTGGTGTAAATAAAAATAATTTTAGAACTATTACTTTTACGGGCTTTTTGCTGGTTTACGGATTTCAAATCCACACCAGCAGGGCCTGGCAAAAGGTGTAGCGATGAAATGATGAGAATTTTAAAAAATTAAATCATAACATATTCAGTTTATTATTCATACGAATCTTTACACTATACAAGAAATCTTGTCTTTAATGGCATTTTTTTAATTTCTACTGTGTTGTAAAGATATTTTCTGGCTGAATTATTTCTATTCAAAATTGCTGAATTTTACCCATTTTCAGCACTTTAAATAGTAAGCCAAACTAAAACGTTTCTGGGAATCGAAGAAGATATTTTCAAGGGTTAATTTGGCCAAACGACCAAACTGTTTCAGTTGATTTTCATTTAACTTATGTGAATTCTCGGTATGAATTGTTTCTCCCTTTTTAATTTCTATGGTTTGGGGAAAGTACTTGCTTCGAATTGATATATTTTTCAAGGCTTTCAGATGCATTTCAATTCTTGATTTGTCAATATTGTAAAATGCAAAGTGTTCAAAATCAGCTGTATTTAAATCCGTACATAGAAGGGCATTTACAGTATTTAAAATGTTTTTATTGAAAGCATCCGTAATTTTCTTTTTATCGTTATAGGCCAGTTCAAGAGTTGAAACATCCTTAATCAAATCTGCACCGAGCAAAAATGCATCTCCTCTTTTCATGATGGTTCCGAGTTGTTTTATAAAAAGTTCAGCTTCATCAGGACTAAAATTCCCAATGGTACCGCCAAAAAAACAAAATAACCTTCTTCTATTTCCTGGTAATAATTTTAAATGATGATAGAAATCGGTAACAATTCCGGTACACGCAACATTGTACACATCTGATATCTGCTCAATAGATTTTTCAATGGCAGATTGGTCAATATCAATCGCATAATAGTTTATAGTTTCCAGAATAACAGGTGGAAGCTGTTCAAAAACCAGACTGATTTTGGAAGCATCACCGCTACCTAATTCAATAACATCAACATTTATAAAATCGAACTCTAAATTTTCAATCAAATCCGAAAGAATCTCTTTTTCACTTCTTGTTGGGTAGTATTCTTCGAGCTTTGTTATTTCTTCAAATAAGACCGACCCTTCCGTATTATAAAAAAACTTTGGCGAGATGTATTTTGAACTGGCATACAGTCCTTCAAGAATTTCGTTTCTGGCATTTTCAATTCCTATTTCAGGCAAAAAATTGTGTATCACAATTGAACCGTACTTTTCAGTTTCTTTTACAGCGTAATTCATTTTAAAATGTTTTGTTTTTCAGGAATTCCTGTTTCGTAAATATTTTCGGGGTCGTTGCTCCACTCGAACCAACCGCCATCGAAAACCGATACACGCGGCCAGCCCATGAGCCAGGCATTAAACCAGGCTTCGCTGCCGCGCCAGCCGGTTCCGCAATAAAAAGCCAGGTGTTTGTTGGGTGTAATTTCTACTTCTTTCCAAATTGCCGCAACTTCCTGGGCCTCGCGAACGGTGTGGTCGGTATTTCTGTAATTTTCCATGTGGTAGGCATCGGAACCGCAATTGCCGAAAATAGCTCCCGGAATACGTCCTTTTTTCTCGATATAATTGTATCCACTTACTTCGCCAATGTATTCAGGATAACTTCGCACACAAACAATGTCGGCATCTTTCGCTTTTATCATTTCTTTTGCCACATCAATATCAACAATAATATGGGGATTGAAAGGAATCTGCACGCCAAAATCGGCTACCGGCTTTTTAGCAATATCATCAGTAGCTATTTCATAACCAGCATCTTGCCACGACTGAAAACCGCCATTTAACACACGAACATCTTTCACTCCGGCATAAATCATAATCATTGCATTTCGGATAGCGCCAATATCACCGGCTGCACTTCCCGGAAATTCATCATCATTATCGGGAAACATAAATTTTCCATACAAAACAACCGTTGTATCAGCTGTAATCCCATGTTCTTCCAATGCTTTTTTGAGTTCTTCCGGCGAACGTCGGTTCCATGTTTCAGGTGCTTCAAGAGCAAGTGTGTCCATATCAATTGCTCCGGGAATATGACCTGATAAGTATGCTTCTCGGTTGCGGTAATGAGCGTGGCAAATCACCACTTTTTTATTTTCTAATTCTGAAGGAGTATTTCCTGAAACAATCTCATTAATCCAGCTTGCTGGTACAAGATTCTCAAAACGAGGAAGAAAATCTATCGGCAGCTCGCTGCTTGCCGACCATTCATCCACAAAATGATTGTAAATGCTGATTTTAGAATAATCAGCCTGTAAAAAACGTTTGGCAATTTTTTCTGTTTCCGCGGGTGAATAACCATACAAAATAATTTCGTGCTCAGGCAAAATCCCTTTAGAACGCACAATTTCAATCCAATCGATATAATTCGCCCACTTTGCTGAAAGATTTTTTGCCCCGGATATATGACCCCCTCGTTTTTCGTTTTCAAGTCGCCAGCCATTGTAGGCATCAACCTGTCTGATATCAATAATTCTTACTTCAGGTTTTGAAATAAGTTCTTTTAAAACAAGCGTTGTAATTTCGAGGATTTTAGTCATTTTTTTCATGTTTAATAAAGTCAATAATCATTTCATCAACAGATTTATGCGGGCGTTTGGCAACTTCAAAAAAATCTGATTCTCCGGCAAATTTTCCGGTTTTTATTCCCTCATAAATACCGCCAATTATTGTTCCAAGGAATTCGCCCAATGCAGCCTGACGTTCTTTTATATATGCTTCAACCGAAATGCTTTTGTATTCTAAATTAAGCTGACACACTCTGTTAATCGCCTCAGCAAGTTGCTTTTGTGTGATTGGTTCGCCAAACAAATTATAGGTTTTTCCATTCAAACTATCATCAATAAGAAGCTGAAAG
The DNA here is from genome assembly GCA_041596165.1 of Draconibacterium sp. Classification (GTDB taxonomy): domain Bacteria; phylum Bacteroidota; class Bacteroidia; order Bacteroidales; family Prolixibacteraceae; genus Draconibacterium. The sequence continues at coordinate 3,189 of JBFHJA010000102.1, forward strand.
TAAGCAAAAGCCAATTCCTGTCGCGAAGTATAGCCACACAAGCCATCGGAAGCACAATTAATTATACCTCCTTCGGTTTTATAGGTTTCAATGTATTCCAAGTCGGGTTCAATATACAGGCCGTTTCTTCCAATTGCCCATTGCAATCCGGAATTTTTAATGTCCTTTTCGGTTTGGCGGTTACTTGCCACAATCGGACTAAAAGCATTTCCTTTTTCAGCACCAATTATACTTGTGTACACTATTTTTTTTACACCGTTTTCTTTTGCAGCTTCAATAACGTTGCGGTGTTGCTTGATACGTATATCAGGGAGATCCATTCCTGAAACGAGTAGTACAGCATCCACACCCTTTAATGCTTCAATAAACTCTTCTTTATTGTTGTAATCGCCTTTGCGTATTTCAACACCAGGAGATTTTGCTTTTTCGGGAGTTCGGGCAATGCCTATAATATTTTCAGCACCAATTTCTTTCTTTAAATGAGTGATTATGGCGGAACCTAAATTTCCGCTTGCTGTTGTTACTGCTATCTTCATTTTATTCGTTTTTTAAAGAAGTTTTAAATTTGTTGATGATTAGTTTTCTGAAATTCAAAAGATGAATTCCAAACATTACGATTAATAAAAGCCCGAATTTATTATGTACTCCTCGCAAGCTACCTGCAATGTCAGTTCCATCAAAAATAAGCCATGAGCCTGTTGCAGTGATCAAACATAAAAAGAACACGACAAAAAGTATAATGTTTGATTTTTTAAATCGGCCTTTGACTTTGAACAGAAATAAGCGTTTTACCCAATCGGTTTTTACAAACAAATGGAGTAAAATTAATGGGGCAGTTATTACAGAAACGAACTTATGAAATGAGAGCCATTCGTATCCATTCAGTCCCATAAAAATTGACTCATTCGGCGCTCCTGTATGATATTTTAGCATTATTGCCCCAGTTCCCAAGAGTAGAATAAAAGGCAGAAGAGCGATTGCATAAATATAAAAGCGTGTTTTACTCATAATTAATAGTTTCTATTTTCTCTACTTTATGAATAGCAAATTCGTGGCATTGTTTCATACACAATCCGCAAGTGGTACATAATTCCAGATTTATCGAAGCTTTATTGCTACTCTTAATCATAACTTTCAAGCGTCCTTTGAATGGTAACTTTCTAATTTGCTCACTAGTAAGTACGATTATGTCAATGGCGGATTGTGGACAAACATTTACACAACTTCCACACCCATCGCAAGACGATTCATCAACAACCACAACTCCATCCATTAAACTTAATTCCTGTTCAAGTTTTTTTCTGATAATATTTTGTTTAAAGCCCATTTATTTTTCAATTGTGTTTCGTAACTGAATGGCATAACTATTCATATAATTACGACCGGTAGCTGTAACCATGGTTTTGGCAATTTCCATTAAAGCATCTGCTTTCAGTTTAACTATTTCGCTGTTTTTTTTATTTAAAGCAAGCAGATAATCAGACAATTGAGCTGCCCATTGAAAGTCTCCATCTTTAAAAGCTTTGAATGCGTTTGCCTGCAGTTTATCTACTCCCCCAGCCAGAAGCGCCATTTTTTCGGCTTCCGTTTTTGGAGCGAGTTTATTCAGGTTAACGGGGTTTCCATCGAACCAGCCCAGATAACCTTCAAAAACAGAACGAACAGCCCAGTCAACACGGCCATAGTATTCAACTAAATAGGGTAAAGATGCCAGATGCTCCGGTAGTTTCACATATTCAACCAATTGGTCGGGTGTCATGCCTTTGTTCATGCCATCAATAGTCTTATCAAAAACAAATTTGATGGCTTCGCTATAGTTGCTCAAAGTAGTTTTTACATTCTCTTTTCCAATTACCGGTCGGGTATGCCCGGGCAGTAAATATACAGGTTCTTCAGCACGCATTTTATCCAGACTTTCATACCAGCTTTTCACATCGCGGTACTGCGAACCCCGAATAGTATATAAATTTGGGAACGATTTATAATAGGTATCGCCACAGAATAAAATTTTCTGTTCGGGCATCCAAACATACATATTGTCGTAGGTTTCGCCGGTGGCAGCTACCATTTCAAATTTAACGCCGTCAATTTCAATTTGCTTTCGTTCCCCTGCAAAAAAATGTGTGGGTTGAAACGCAATTGTTTCTTCCCGGCGTGTAAACATTGTTCCTTGTTTGTTTGGGCGGGGAGCAACGCCATTGTTAATATGAATTGAATCAGGAAGAATAATACCTGCTTGTCGTGCACCGCGGACATTTCCAGCAGTCAACCCGGCTTCGTTTCCGGTACGGGCTTCCAGATTAAATCCCGTCAGGTTTCCAATGGCCGATTCCCTGCCCCAAACCTGCGGATTGCTTCCTTCATTTAAAAATGCGCTTATTCCTCCGAAATGGTCGCCATGGCCATGTGTTACAATAATCCCTTTTATGGGTTTTTCAGTAATTTCACGAAACTTCAACCGCAGCGCTTCCATGCGAACCGGCGATTGACCTGCATCAATGATAATAATTCCGGTTTTGCCTTCAATCATCGCAATGTTGCTCACATCATAGCCAACTGCAAAATGCACATTTTCGCCAAACTTGAAAATTTCTGGAATAAATTCCTGATTCTGTTCCTTTAACAAGCGGGTTGCTTCAGTATCCTGAGCATGAACAGTTGATGCAAATAAAATTACGGTCGTTATCAGCGTTAGAATTCGAGTTTTCATTGTTATTGTATTTTAATTTTATGATTAATAATTACGATACAAAGTAACAGGGTATACCAATTTTGGTAAAGGTAAGTTTAGGGCAAAGAATGGTAAAAATGGGCTAACGATGAATTTCGCGAAATTTCTGAGGAAGAAAACCTGTATGTTTCTTAAAGTATTTTGTCAGGTTTGTAGCATCCTCGAAACCCATTTTATAAGCAATTTCTTTTACTGAAAGTTCGGAATAGGAAAGAAGTCGTTTAATTTCTAAAACAACCCTTTCATCCAAATATTCTTTTGCAGTTTTATTGGAGACCAGTTGCAGGGCAGCATTTAGTTTCTTGGAATTTACGCCTAAAATTTCACAGATATCGGCCACTTTTGTTTTATAGCTGATTTTACTGTCTAAAGCTTCTTTGAATTGCATGCTTAAAGTAAGAGCGGATCCGCCCGTTATTGGTGAGAAAGAGCGTTTATTCCGTTCAAGCCGGATTAAAATAATCTTGAGGTAATTCCGAAGTAATTCTTCCTGTTCAAATTCTTTTTCATTAAAATAAGCGTTTGAGAGCATCTCAATAAAAAGACTTGTTTCGGTATCGCATTGTAATACAATGGGTGATATTTGCGAATTGAAAAGAACAAAATCATACAGATATCTGTAATTTATTTTTTCACGAACCAAAAAATCAGAAGTAAAAAGTATAACGTAGCCTTTGACTTCAAAATCAATATAAAATTGTTGTACCTGGTCTTTTGCTGTGGGAATTAAGGAGCCTGCCTGAAATTGCACTCTCTGGAAATCAACGGCATGAATACCAGCGCCTTCAGTAATAAAAATAAGCTGATAAAAATTCAGCCGGTGTGGTTTACCGGCCATTTGATGTTTGCTTTTTATCAGTTCTTCCAGACGAAGAATTTCAAACTCCAGAAGTGGTTCATCTTTTTTGTTAAAATTATATTTCGGTATCTGATTCACTGGATTTTGATATCTGATTTCAATGATTGCCAAATGTAAGATTTATCTCTAAGGTAACGTTATAATCGCATTCAAGCTCGCGGTTAAAACTCCTGTTCGTTGAGAAAAACAGCCTATACATTGATTCTTTTTCCTAATTAATCATGAATCATGTTCCTTTAAAAAAGAAAATGAGAATATGAAAAAAACTTTACATGCACTATTACTTTTAGGTTTCGCATTTACGCTTACTTTTTGTACCAATAAAAGCAAAACTTCAATATCGGCGGAACAATCCCATGGATCTTCTGTAAAACCAAATTACTCCATTGTTTTTCCAAACGATAAAGTAAACAGGGTTGATATTAAAATCGACAAAAAGCAATGGAATATTATGTTGACAGATTTGAAATCCAACATTGGCGAATCCGACCGCATCCCGCCAGGAGGACCAAGGAATATTTCAGACCGGGAAACAACAGCTAATAGACAAGATGTGGCGGAAAATGAACATCCGCAAAGAATTCACGAAGGGCCGCCTCCGGGTGGGTTGGGAATGCGGCCAGAAATGGAAAACGACGGCATTCATCCGCAGGGCAGAAATCCAAAAATGGGACCGCCACCTGGTGGAATGCCCGGTGAAATGCCTGGTGGCGAAAAATTTGAACCCGTTTGGGCATATTGCGATATTTTATTTGACAACGAAAAATGGGATAAAGTTGGCATTCATTTTAAGGGGAATTCCAGTTTGCGTACCGCTTATCAATCGGGCATAAATAAGTTATCGTTTAAACTCGATTTCGACAAGTTTGAAACTGAGTTTCATGAAATTGAAAACCAAAGGTTTTATGGTTTTAAACAACTCAATCTAAAAAACAATTTCGACGACAAATCTTTTATGCGCGAAAAGGTGGCATCCGATTTATTTGCCGATTTTGGACTAGTTTCGCCAAAAACCTCCTTTTATCGGGTATTTGTGGATTATGGAGATGGCCCATTATATTTCGGGCTTTACACTTTGGTCGAAGAAGTGGATGACACTGTAATTGAGACAAGTTTTTCAAGCGGAAACGGGAATTTGTATAAACCCGAAGGAATCGCAGCAACCTTTGCAGATGGGAGTTTTAGAACCACTGACATGAACAAAAAAAACAATAAAAAATCAAACGATTTTGCAGATGTTCAGCAATTAAGCACTCTTCTAAACAGTTCGATTCGGGTTGAAAATCCGGAACTCTGGAAATCCCAGCTTTCCGAAATATTTGACGTTCAGGTTTTTCTGAAATGGCTGGCTGCCAACACAGTAATGCAAAATTGGGATACTTACGGAAATTCAGTTCATAATTTTTATCTGTATAATAATCCAACGTCAAGCAAACTTGTTTGGATACCATGGGATAATAATGAAGCATTTCAACATGGAAAAATGGGTGGATCGCTTTCTCTTTCGATGAATGATGTTGGAGAAAACTGGCCAATTATTCGATATATTTTAGATGTTGAAGACTGGCAAGCTGAATACAAAAAAAATGTATCGGAATTTACCAACCATATTTTCACCCCTGAAAAAATGAGCAAAATATACTCCAACTACCAGCAAATCATTGTCGATTATGCAATTGGAGAACAAGGTGAAAAAGCAAATTATACTTTTTTAAGAAATGAATCTGATTTCACCAAAGCAATCGAGTTTCTGAAACAACATGTAATTGACAGAAATAAAGCCGTTCAGGAATTTCTGAGTAAGTAAAAATTTGTAGGTTTGAATTTATTATCTTTTCAACATTAAAATGAATTATTCAATAAAAATAAAACGCGGAGAATCCATTATATATTTGGTTTTGTGGTCGGTTGTACTTTTAATGCCCATGTTTATTTCAAACTCGGACTTGGGATTCGATTGGTCTAGAGTAGTACACGAATGGTTTCGGTTTTTGCCCTTTCTCATTGTTTTCCTTGTTCATAATTATTTACTTTTCCCACATTTATTTGTTCAGAAGAAGCGAATTTTATATTTCTCACTAACACTCATCCTAATATTACTGGCCGCCTTTTTTGCCGACTTTGTGGGTAATTTTTTTAATCTTATGCCGACAGAAGCGATGCAAATGCCACCACAGGGTCAAATGCCGCCCTTTGGAAATAAATTGCCACCCTTTGGAAATGAAATACCCATGGGGCCACATCAACTGGAGATGCGTCCCTTTCACCGCTTAATTATTGATAATGCACTTGTTTCGATATTAGTTGTTGGTTTTAATGCTGCCATAAAAGTTACGGTAATCTGGCAGGCCGAAGAACAAAAAAACAAGGATCTGGAAAAGGAAAAATTACAAACCGAACTTGCTTTTTTGAAAAATCAGGTGAGTCCGCATTTTTTTATGAATACCTTGAATAACATTCACGCACTTATTGATATCAATTCCGAAGATGCGAAAGAATCACTGATAAAACTTTCGAAATTAATGCGCTATTTGTTGTATGATTCGGAAACCGGAAAAACTACTCTTTCAAAGGAAATCGAATTCATAAAAAGTTATGTCGATTTAATGAAATTGCGCTTTACCGAAAAGGTTTCTGTAAAGCTGAGATTTCCCGAAAGTATTCCAAATATTAAAATCCCGCCCATGCTTTTTACTTCACTTCTGGAAAATGCTTTTAAACATGGCGTAAGTTATCAGAAGGAATCATTCATCGAAATAATTATGAATACCAACAATGAGTTTCTGTTTTTCAGAATTATAAACAGCAAACAAAAATCGGGTAACGGAATTGTTGAAAAAGGAGGAATTGGCTTGGGAAATCTTCAAAAAAGACTTGATTTAATCTATGGAAAAGATTACTCGTTTGTTCAAAACGAAAGTGAAAATGATTTTGAAATCAATATAAAACTTCCCATAAATGGTAAAAATTAAATGCATTGCAATCGATGATGAACCCCTGGCTTTAAAACAAGTCGCAGCTTACATTCAGAAAATTCCTTTTTTGGAATTGGCTGGCGAATGTACCAGTGCGTTCGAGGCACTTGAATTATTGGAACAACTACAGGTTGATTTAATGTTTGTTGATATTAACATGCCCGATTTAAATGGCTTGGAATTTGTGAAATCTCTGGCACAAAAACCATTGCTAATATTTACAACTGCCTACAGCGAATATGCGCTGGAAGGTTTTAAAGTGGATGCGCTGGATTACTTGTTAAAACCCTTTTCGTTTGCCGAGTTTTCGAAGGCTGCAAATAAAGCTAAAAATCAATTCGAATTGTTGCAAAACGCACCGGAGAAACTGGAAAGCAACGATGAATTTCTTTTTATAAAATCGGAGTACAAACTGTTGCGCGTCAACTTAAACGATATTCAGTTTATTGAAGGCATGAAAGAATATGTGCGCATTCATATCATCGGGCAAAAACCAATAATGACTTTGTTAAGCATGAAATCGCTGGAAGAAAAATTGCCGTCAGAGAACTTTATGCGTGTTCATCGTTCATATATTGTAAACCTCGAAAAGGTTACAACAGTTGAACGCATGACAATTGTATTCGACGACAAAAACCGCATCCCAATTTCAGATAATTACAAAGAAAAATTTCAGGCCTTTTTGGATAAAAATTTTATGGGGTAATGTGATTGTCAAAATTTCAAAAACCTCCACTTTTACCATACAAATAAATGTCGCTGAAGAGAATTGGTTTCAAGTTTAGTCATATTTCCTAAAAAAGTTTAAACAGCTTCTCAAAACCAACCATTTAAACTTTGCAAATTTCAATAATGCTTATTTTACTGATAATCAGTAATCTAATTATTTTAACAATGCATTGTACATTTCCTCAAAACCAATAATTAATGCAAATCAAGAGGTGGATTTTGAAACCCGGAGGGTTGAGATGATTATAGAAAATGCTTTGACATGTGTATTAAAACCACGAAGTGGTGGCATATTCCTGTCGTACCTTCGGCATTTTGCCCTCTTTTCCTATTTATTTACTATAATCCTACCATGCCTCCGGCATTATCATCTAAAATTTATTTAACCCCTTGATTCGCATAATTACTTTGAATATTAATAATCATTTGTTCTCAAATTATTTTTGAACCTTGAAATTATACTTTCCTGAACCTATCTTAATTTTCACTTTCCCTTCCATGAG
>JBFHJA010000103.1:0-10979 GCA_041596165.1 Draconibacterium sp.
AACATTTAAACTACCACTCCATCCTTTAGTTTTAAATGAAACGAAAAACACTCAGGCAGCTCTTCCGGAATATGTGTTACAAAAATCATTGCACAGTTTGATTCTGAGGCAATTCGATTTAATAGGTCTTTCAACAGACGAACATGATTAGTATCCAGGCCCTGAAAAGGTTCATCCAAAATCAACAGTGGCGGATTTTTTACAAGCGTACGAATAAAAAGAACCATTCGCTGTGCCGATGTGGAAAGTTGCCCAAACAAATGATTTCCTATTTCATTATAATTAAGACTTTTCAGCCATTGACGGGCAACATCGCGCTGAAATCCGGTAGGTTTCCTGAACGAACTTTCTGCTTCACAGAAACCGGAACAAACAACATCAATTACCGACTGGTTTTGAGGTAAATACTGGTGCAACTCAGGCGAAACAAAACCAATCCTTGCTTTAATATCCCAAATTGATTCGCCAGTTCCTTTTTGTTTTCCAAACAAGCGGATGTCGCAACCATAAGCTTTTGGATTATCACCAAAAATAAGGTTCAACAAACTTGTTTTTCCTGAGCCATTTGGTCCCGACAGCGACCAGCGATCGCCAACATTTATTTGCCAATTTATCTTATCGAGAATAACCTTTTGCCCATATTGTAATGAAACATTATTCAAATAAACCAACTCCGAAAAAGTAGAGTTCGTCCAATGAAGCTTTTCCATTTTAAATTCAATTGGGTACAATTCTCGGGTTTTTACTTCATCCCTTGAACAAATTTCCTTTACAAAACCTTTCTTTAAAACCACAAAACGATTTACCGAAGGTGGAAAATCTTTCAATTCCAAACCAGTCATCACAATTGTTTGGCCCTGAGAAATTAGTGTTTCAAGCATTTGGGTAAGTACATTTCGTGCGAAAATATCCAATCCGGTAAATGCATTATCAAGAACAAGTAAATCAGGTTTTGAAGAGAGAGCCTTTATCATTTCCAGTTTTCGCTGCTCTCCATTTGACAAATTAATGACAAAACTTTCGTAGAAATTATCCAATCCAAATTGCTTAAACAGGCTTTCTGTTTCTGCGAAATCTTCACACTCCTTTAATTCGTCTTTAACTTTGGGTAAAATCTCTGTATCAATTTTATTCCAACGCTGCTGTCGGTAAACTGCACCTCCATTTGAAAGCGATAACGAGGAATGAAACGGTACAAAGCGTTTTTCACAAAAAACTTCGTCATCAATAACTTCTCCCGAAACAGCCAGCTCGCCCGCTATCGCTTTTGCCAAAACTGTTTTACCGCTTCCGTTCGGTCCAATAATTCCAAGAATGTCACCTTTCTCTATTTGAAGATTGATGTTTTGAAGTAAAACTGAAGTACGTATTTTTATAGACGCATTTTCCCAAATCATCATACTTTGCTATAACGTAATGTTTGGTATTTTAGATGTTAACTTATTTATACCTGCACAAATAAGACGTTTGCCCAACAGATTTTACCTTAAAAGTAGTGTTTGCCTGAACTTCGAAAGAAGTTCCTGCTTTGAAAGATTTCCATTCGGTTTCGTTAGGAAGCAGGGCAATAAGTTCACCCTCAATTACAATCATTGTTTCGTGTGATGATGTTCCAAATTCATATTCACCTTCTTCCATAACACCAACAGTTGATTTACCGGCAGATGTTGTATAACCCAGTGATTTTACGTTTTTGTCAAAATATTCGTTTACTGAAATCATTTTATAAATTTTAAAATTTCGCCCAAATATAAATTAAATTCAAGGTTTGTCAAATGGATTTAAACGATCAAAATAGCCAGTTAAAAGCACAAAGAATACAGTTTTATAAAGTACCGATCAAACTAAAGACAGAAAATACAATTTTTAAAGTGAAGAAATAATTTGGGATTGTTGGGTTGGAAATTGCATACAAAATATTCGCGTCAGAACAATTAATACATGATTATACAACGATAAGTTTAAAGGAAACTTCTGGAAATAATATAAATTGCGGTTGCTAAAAAAATCAGAAAAAGCTTACCGACATGAAAAAAGAAACTGCAATTCTCGCTTTGTTTTTAATCCTGAACACTATTTTTTGTAATGGACAAGGAAACGACCTCGACAAAGGTCAGCTTGATTATGTTCCAACAAAAGAAAACCTTAAAAACAGGGAATGGTTTCGGAATGCTCATTTTGGAATGTTCATCCACTGGGGCATTTCAAGTGTGCTGGGGAAAGAAATTGGTTGGGCTCTTAGCGGTCAGGACATCGACAAATACCAGCAAAATATAAATGTTTTTAATCCTCAGAAATTTGATGCGGCGGAAGTTGTAAAACTTGCCAAAGATGCGGGCATGAAATACATTACTTTCACTACCCGCCATCATGATAGTTTTAGTATGTTCAATACAAAATATTCAGATTGGAGTATAATGAATACTCCTTACGGAAAAGATGTGCTGAAACAGTTGGCCGATGAATGTCAGAAACAGGGAATCAGACTTTTTTGTTATTACTCGCTCACAGATTTTTACCGGGCTGATTATTGTCAGGGAAATGTTAAAAAAGCAACAGGAATAAAAGGCGAATGTAACTGGGACGAATATATTCAGTTTATGAAAAACCAGCTGACAGAAATTTTGACCAACTACGGACCTATTTACGGTATCTGGTTCGACGGTCATTGGGATCAGGTAAATAACCTGCCTAACAAAAAAACAGGTACGCAAAAACGAGCCTGGCATTACGATGAAATATACTCGCTAATCCACAAACTTCAACCTGGATGCATGATTGTAAACAATCACCATTTGGCAGTTTTTCCCGGTGAAGATTACCAGACTTTCGAACGAGATTTGCCCGGTGAAAACACTGGAGGAGGTTATTCCGCTGATGCTGTTATTGCGAAAGATTTACCATTGGAATCAAACGATATTATCGGGAAAAGCTGGGGCTATGTAACAAACGACACGGTTAACCGAAGCACAAAAGAATTGGTTCATTTGCTTATAAAATCTGCCGGATTGGGTGCTAATTTTCTCCTAAATGTTGGACCAACTCCTGAAGGTAAAGTGCGTGAGGCACACAAAGAACGATTACTTGAAATGGGCGACTGGCTAAAAACTTATGGCGAAACTATTTACGGTACACGTAAAAGTTTTATGTCTCCTGCAGACTGGGGTGTTGCTGTTGAAAAAGGCAACAAAGTTTATTTGCATGTTACAAATCCTTCAGCAATTAAAAACATAATCGAATTGAATAATTTTCCATACAAAATTAATGGTGCCAACTGGTTTGAAACTGGAAAAGCCATTGAATTCAAAACAAAAAATAAACCTTGCGAGATTGAGTTGGTTATAAGCAATTTAAAGGCAGAAACCATTGATCAGGTAATTGTACTTCAGATAAAAAAATAAATACGAAGTAATTTTTTAAACGAGATGAATCACACTTAAAAGAAAACTAAATCAAACAATGGCATTGGAACAAATCACTTAAAATGGTGTTTGAAGTTTTAACAAAACTGTATTTATGAAATTAAAACTTACATTTTTAATATTAATCTGTACAATAGGTTTAATTGGAGCCCAAACAACGAATCCCAACTACAACGAGTCGCTTGCCAAAACACTTGGAGCCGATGAATACGGCATGAAACAATATATTTTGGTAATGCTAAAAACGGGCGATAATAAAACCGCCGGCAAACAAGAATCAAACGAAGCTTTCAGAGGACACATGGAAAATATTGACAAACTGGTAAAAGATGGTAAACTGATAGTGGCCGGACCTTTGGGGAAAAATGACAAAACTTATCGCGGCATATTTATATTAAATGTACCAACAATTGAAGAAGCAAGAGAGTTGGTATTGACCGACCCTGCAATAAAAGCCAACTTGCTTGCAGCTGATTTGTTTGAATGGTATGGTTCGGCAGCTCTGGCCGAATACTTGCCCATTTCTGACAAGATTTGGAAAATACAGCCTTAATTTCCATCACTCAGAACAATGGTTTGCAGAACTAAAACACTGCAGATGTGCGCACAGCTGCCTAATTTACTCCCCGTGGGGTTCAGTTTTTTTATATTTATATTTATATTCTAAAAAATGAAAAATGAATACATTGAAAAATAGTGCGATTTTAATTCTTGTGCTTTTCCTGAGTTTTTCAAGCCTGGCACAAAAAGACAGTACAAATCACCCTACCGATTCGGTGAATACGGCAATTTTACAAGAGTTCACTTTAAAACTTGCTGAAATTGAGCAGCAAAGAGTTACAGATTCAATACATAAAGCAGAATTGGAAAATGAACTTAAAACCTTAAAAACTACCGATAATATACATAAAGAAGAGCTACTTCAGCAATTGAATGCAATTGGAGAAAAGGAAAAATTAAGGATAGAAGATAAAAAAGCAAGAATAGAATTGTTAAAAAACACTGCGAGAGGATATCCTGTTGTTGGCGTTTTGGGTGATACTTTGTTTAATATCTATTCAAAAATCGGTTCCTCATCAGCAAACGAGAGAGCATCAAGAATTACACGGAAAATAGCCAATTTATATGATGATGATTTTATAAAAACAGATTCCATAAAAGTTGAAAAATCGGATTACACATATGATGTTATATACGGAGAAATAATCATTATGAGTATTTCCGAGAACGATGCAATTTGGTATGATGAAAGCATGATTGATTTGGCAAACCAATGTAAGGCAATAATAACTGAATCAATAATTACTGCTAAGAAAGAAAACAGCCTAGCAAAATTACTTTTAAGAATCGGCCTTGTTATTTTAGTGCTGGTTGTAGCAAGGCTTTTTATTTGGTTAATCGGAAAAGGATACTTCCGCCTCTATCGATTTATTGAATCAAGGAAGGGATATTGGCTTAAAAATCTGTCATACAAAGATTATACTTTTATGACTGAAGAACAGCAATATCAGATTGTATTATTCTTGACAAAAGTGTTACGCTGGTTTATTTATGCTGTTTTACTTTATATTTCTCTCCCCATTTTATTTAGCATTTTCCCTTTCTCCCGCGATTGGGCTGATGCACTTTTTCAATTGGTATGGTCGCCACTAAAAAGTGTATTCACAGGAGTTTGGAATTATCTACCCAATTTATTCAGTATTCTTGTTATCTATTTCGTAATGAAATATTTCATAAAATTCGTTCATTACATTTTTACTGAAATAGAAGCCAAAAAACTTCAAATAGCCGGATTTCATGCTGATTGGGCCATGCCTACTTTTAGCATCGTAAAATTCCTGCTTTATGCTTTTATGTTTGTTTTGATATTTCCTTTTTTGCCTGGTTCTGATTCAAACATATTTAAAGGAGTTTCGGTGTTTATTGGAGTTTTGTTTTCATTAGGTTCATCATCGGCAATTGCCAATATGGTGGCAGGATTGGTAATAACTTACATGCGGCCTTTCAAAATTGGCGACCGCATTAAAATTGCTGATGTTACAGGAGATGTTATTGAAAAAACATTACTCGTTACAAGGATTAAGACCACTAAAAATGAAATAATTACAATCCCTAATTCTTCAGTACTTTCCGGCAATACAACAAACTACAGCATTGAAGCCAATGAAAAGGGTTTAATACTTCATTCAACCGTAACAATCGGATATGATGTTCCCTGGAAAAAAATGCATGATGTTTTAATATCAGCGGCGCAAAAAACCGATATGATTTTAAAAGAACCAAAACCATTTGTGCTGCAAACAAGCCTCGAAGATTTTTACGTGGCATACCAAATAAATGCTTTCACAAAAGAAGCTAGTAAACAGGCATTGATTTATTCAAACCTGCATCAAAATATTCAGGATTGCTGCAACGAAGCAGGTATCGAAATTCTTTCACCGCATTACCGGGCAGCCCGCGATGGAAATATGATAACCATTCCGGTTGATTATTTGCCAAAAGACTACAAGATTCCGGGGTTCAACATTAATGTCGAAAATAAAAATAATATTTAAGTAATATTTCTGAGATGTTGCGTAAATTACAGAAACTAAAGGACAAAGAATCAAAACTTGAAAATATCCATTAATTTTATCTGAGTCTTGGTGAAGTTAGATAGTGAGGGCCTGCAAATCATAATTCGGATTGATATTAAAGGGTTAAACAACCAAAAAAACAATAAATATGGAAGAATTTATTAACCGCTATCTATTTGACCCCACAATCGGAAAAATTGTTGCAGTTTTTATTGGGATTGCAGTTATTTGGGTAGTTGTAAAAGCTATTCAACGCAACATATTCTCGAAAATCAAAGACAATGATAACCGTTACCGGGCAAAGAAGTTTGGTGGTTTTATCGGATTCCTGCTTACAGTATTATTGATTACAATTGTTTACAGTGACCGACTTGGCGGATTGACAGTTGCACTTGGAGTAGCTGGTGCTGGTATTGCTTTTGCCTTACAGGAAGTTATCGCCTCATTTGCCGGCTGGCTGGCTATAATGTTTGGTGGTTTTTACAAAACAAGTGACAGGGTGCAATTGGGCGGAATAATTGGCGACGTGATGGACATTGGTGTTTTGCGCACCACAATTATGGAAACCGGGAAATGGGTCGACGGAGATTTATACAACGGCCGTATTGTACTTGTTGCCAACAGCTTTGTTTTTAAAGAACCTGTTTACAACTATTCCGGTGATTTCCCATTTCTTTGGGACGAAATAAAAATCCCAATCCAATACGGCAGCAACTATCAGAAAACCAACGAAATATTACTTCAGATTGGAAATGAAGTTGCTGGTGATCTTTCACAAAAATCAATAGAAAAGTGGCAACAGCTTCAAAACAAATACCGCCTCGAGGATGCCCAAACTGAACCAATGGTTTCACTGATTGCAAATGACAACTGGGTTGAGTTTACACTGCGTTACATTGTTAACTACAAACGCAGAAGGGCAACAAAAACAGAACTTTTTACAAGAATATTGTCAAAAATTGAAGCTACAAACGGAGAAATCAAGTTTGCCTCAGCAACTTTCCAACTTGTTGAACCACCCGAATTTAAGGTAAAAATTAAAGAGTAAAAGTATTTCATAATCACCTAATTAAAAAGCAGCCAGGATTATGACAAAAAAAACCTTTGGAACATTTGCGGGAGTTTTTACTCCAACAACATTAACCATTTTGGGTGTAATAATGTACATCAGGCAACCCTGGGTTGTGGGAAATGCAGGTGTAGTTGGCGCATTGGTTATTGTGTTTTTATCAGTCGCAATCACTTTTACAACAGCACTTAGCTTATCGTCGATTACTACAAATGTGCGCATTGGAAGTGGTGGCGCATTTAGTTTAATTTCGCAATCACTTGGTTTGGAAATTGGCGGCGCTATCGGAATCCCTTTTTATTTTGCTCAGGCAATAGCAGTTGCAATGTATATTTTTGGATTTAGGGAAGGATTACAAACACTTACACCTAACGTAAATCCAATAATACTTGACATTGGAATTTTTGCACTTGTGATGACTATCGCTTTCATTAGCACAAGTTTTGCATTTAAAATTCAATATGCAATTCTCGGAATCATAGTTTTATCGCTTGTTTCGATTTATGGGGCTCTATTTGTCAACGAATTGAATTTCAATGTTGAATGGTTTGGGAAATACCCGGGGTCAATTGAAAATAATTTTCAGGGATCATCATTCTGGGTTGTTTTTGCCGTTTTTTTCCCGGCCGTAACCGGTGTAATGGCCGGCGCCAATATGTCGGGCGATTTAACAAACCCTAGAAAAAGTATTCCTGTTGGCACACTCTCATCCGTAGTATTAACTACAATTATTTATGTGAGTTTGATTTTTGTTTCTGCAGTAATTGCCACACCCGATGAGTTGGCCAAAAACTACAATATTTTTATAGATAAAGCCGTGTTTGGACCAATAGTACTGGCCGGATTACTGGGTGCAACTCTTTCGTCGGCACTGGGTTCTTTTGTAGGAGCTCCCCGGATTTTACTCGCTCTTGGAGAAAAAAATATTTTACCTAAAAGTCAGGTATTCTCTAAAACATCAAAAAAAGGTGAGCCAAAAAATGCCATGTATGTCACCGCCATCATTGTTTTGTTCGGCATTTCGCTGCGAAATTTGAATACGATTGCACCTTTGTTAACCATGTTTTTCATGATTACCTATGCTATGGTTAATGTTGTTGCTCTTGTTGAACAAACACTGGGGCTGCCAAGTTACAGGCCAACATTAAAAATCCCGATTATAGTTCCGGCCATTGGCGCATTTGGTTCAATAGCAATTATGTTTATTATGAATGTTATTGTCGCCCTGTTTTCGATCATATTTATCCTGTTGTTCTATCTCTATCTGGTAAAAATGAATATTAAATCGGCTGCCGGTGATTCACGAAGCGGATTGTTTACCGCACTCGCGGAGTGGGCAACAAAAAAAACAAACAACCTCAGTCCCATAAGGGAAGTGCGGTCATGGCGACCTGATTTGCTCATACCAATAAATATCCCAAAAGAGCTGCGAAGTTCTTATAAACTTATCCATTCCATCGTGTATCCGAAAGGTTCTGTGAAGATTTTGGTTCTTCGCAATGAAAATGAACTTGAACAAAAAAATATGGAAAGCTTCCTGAAAAACGCAGTTAAAAAGTTTAAAGAAACTGAATTGTCGGTTTCCTATACAATTATTGACAATACCGATTTTAATACAACCATAAATGTGAGCATGCAGTCGCTAAATGCTGCATTTTTTAAACCGAATATCGTCTTTGTAAGTATCGATTCAGTAAGTTCCAATTTAACTTATTACGACAGGCTTTTAAAAGACACCAAAAAAAATGGATTCGGCACAATTATTTATATTCCATTTTCAACGGCAAGTCTGGCCATCGAAAAAGGAATTAATTTATGGATGACAAATATTCCGGCCAACTGGAAAGAAACTTTTAGCATTGGAAACAATGATTTATCAACTTTAATTTCACTTTTAATTTGTCGTAACTGGAAAGGAACAATAGATGTCCACATTCTGAACAATGACCCTAAAATGGATATTACTGATTCGGATATTGAGAATCTGCATACAATGGTCAGGTTTCCCAAAAACACTTCAATATTTGTAAAACAGGGAGATTTACTCGAAAATGTAAATAAAGAAAGAAACACTGACGTAAATATCTTTAATATTGAAAAAGGAATGGGTATTGCTGAAATGGTGAATATTGTAAATCAATCCCGGATATCTGCTATTTTTTGTGCCGACTCTGAATCGGAAAATGTTATGGTATAAATTGGATTACTTATAAGAAATTAAGGATTCATTTTTGATTTATACACTTGATTACAATCTTCTCGAAATACCCGTTGTTATGGTTAAGATTATAAAACCCTGATATATTTCTCCCAAAAAACACAACCATAAACACCTGTAAACCTGATTAAAATCCTACTAAAAGTGATTTTGATTCCCTACCTTTAAGGATATCAAAAAACTATTATCATGGCCAAAATCAGCAAAACAGATGCTTTAAACTATCATCAAAAAGGTCGTCCAGGCAAAATAGAAGTTGTTCCTACAAAACCACACAATACACAATTCGATTTGTCCCTTGCCTACACACCAGGTGTTGCAGAACCTTGTCTGGAGATACAAAAGAATCCTGAAGATGCCTACAAATACACGGCAAAAGGAAATCTGGTTGCAGTAATTTCAAATGGCACAGCCGTACTTGGGTTAGGCGATATTGGACCACTAGCCGGAAAACCCGTTATGGAAGGTAAAGGTTTACTTTTCAAAATTTTCGCCGATGTGGATGTCTTTGATATTGAAGTAAAAGAAAAAGATCCTCAAAAGTTAATTGAAATTGTGAAGGCAATTGCACCAACTTTTGGAGGTATAAATCTGGAGGATATTAAAGCACCCGAATGTTTTGAAATTGAAGAGACACTGAAAAAAGAGTTGGATATTCCCGTTTTTCACGACGACCAGCACGGAACTGCAATCATTTCTGCCGCTGGATTAATTAACGCTCTTGAACTCAACGGAAAAAAAATAGAGGAAATTAAAGTGGTAGTAAACGGAGCAGGTGCAGCAGCTGTTTCATGTATCCGATTGTATCTCAGCATGGGCGTAAAACCCGAAAATGTGGTTATGTTTGATAGTAAAGGCGTACTTAACAAGAAGCGTACCGACTTGAACCCTATAAAACAACAGTTTACGACCGAACGCAAAATCAACTCCCTTGAAGAAGCATTTGTTGATGCCGATGTTTTTCTTGGATTATCGGTTGGAAATGTGGTTTCAAAGAAAATGATAAAATCTATGGCAAAGGATCCGATCGTTTTTGCCATGGCCAACCCAACTCCCGAAATTTCATACGAAGATGCTGTTTCCGCCCGCGAAGATATTATTATGGCAACCGGACGAAGTGATTACCCGAACCAGATTAATAACGTACTGGGATTTCCCTTCATTTTCAGGGGTGCGCTTGATGTGCGTGCCAAAACTATAAACGAAGAGATGAAGATTGCTGCTTCAAAAGCACTTGCTTCACTTGCAAAGCAATATGTGCCCGATATGGTTGCAAAAGCATACAACCAGCAAAACATTGTTTTTGGGAGAAATTATATTATTCCAAAACCGCTCGACCCACGTTTAATTACAACCATTTCGGTGGCAGTGGCCAAAGCCGCTATTCAAACAGGTGTTGCACGCAAAATTATTACCGATTGGGATGCCTATAAACAAGAACTTTCCGAACGGCTTGGTTTCGACAATCAATTGGTGGTTTCAATAAGGCAAAAAGCACGTCAAAATCCAAAACGGATTCTGTTTGCTGAAGCTGATAATTTCAAAATATTAAAAGCTGCTCAATTTGTATCTCGTGAAAATATTGCAAAACCCATTCTGCTTGGTAACGAAGATAAAATCAGGGAATTGATAAAAGAAAATCAACTCGATTTGGAAAACGTAACGATAGTTGACATTCATAAAAGCATTTCAGC
>JBFHJA010000104.1:0-10970 GCA_041596165.1 Draconibacterium sp.
AGCTTCAATCGCACTGCTATTTTCTAATTTTTGCACGACTTTGAGCCATACTATGGAAATTCGGTAATTTGTTTTTCCCTCTGCTTATTCTTCTTGTTTTTCTGATAAGATTAGATGTTTTGCATAGAATTGTCTTATTTCCTCAGAATTTTATCCATTGCCCTTCCCTTTGCCAATTCGTCAACTAACTTGTCTAAATAGCGGATTTGTTGCATCAGTTTATCTTCAATATCCTCAACACGATAACCACAGATTACCCCTGTGATTTTTGAAACATTTGGATTAATTTGGGGTGCCTGACCAAAAAAAGTTTCAAAATCAGTTTTATTTTCAATATGTAGTTGCAATGACTGCTCATTATAACCTGTCAGCCAAAATATAATTTCATCCAATTCCGATTTTGATCTGCCTTTTTTCTCAACTTTTTGAATATAGTGCGGATAGACACTTGCAAAAGCCATTTTAAATATTCTTGTATTCTTCATTTTTGTTTTTTAGCTGTCAATCGTAAATTATCGAATGAAGCAATTTAGCAATTAATTAGTTATTGAGTATAAAAGGTCTGTTTCAAAGCACGACTTTGATTCATATTTTGAAAAATAATTTACATAAATAAAAAAGGAAGTCATGGACAAAACTCCAAAGCTCGCTTAAACGAAAAGTGAAGCAATGGATAAACTCAAATAGGTCGCCAGCACAAAAAACAGGAGCCTTGGAATACTCCCAAAGTTTGCCAAAATGTATATGGTGGCTTTGGGAATTCTACCAAAATAGAAAGGATTTAAAGTTTTGTTTTTGCTAGTACACGACCGGGAGGAGGGAGACAACCAAGGAAAATTAATAAACCAACTCAATATTATCAACCCAAAAAACGGATTCGTTAGAACCAACGTATTTAACACCTTCATAACTTGACGTAAAATAAAGTATCATATGAGTTGGTACTTCGCCGGATTTTCCCCAGCCAGTTTCAACGAGCGGAACTATTTTCCCTTTTGAGTTTTTCACATACACCTCCCCTACGGAAGGGATTAAACCCATTGTTTTGGGGTCGTATTGCGGAAGTTGGGTAACATCGCCATAAGTAACCGGATAAGTTGCGCCGTTTACCCATTGCGGTTGCTTTCCTGTATAAAACTCACGTGCGCCACCAATTCTTGTGGCAAAAACATTCCCGTTTTCGTCTTCCCAACGTTTTTGAAGGATAATAGCAAACTCAGCTTTGTCACCACCTGTAACCGTTGAAACATTAGTTGTTGCTAGTACACGGTTTTTCCCAATATTATATTTATAATCAAATTTTACGGCTTTTGGCATCCCAGTAAACGGAATTCCCTGGCTCACATTTTTAATCGGATCTTTTATGCCATGCACAGGTTCAATCATTTCGCCTACAAACAAAGTCCCCGAAAGCAAAACGTCAACTTTATAACCTGCAATATTGTCTTTTCTAATTTTTGTTTCAAGCCGGCAACAATAACCATTTTCACGTTTTTCCGGAATCACACGGGTGTTTCCAACATCGAGTACCATTTTAGCATACACATTTGAAGTTCCCCATGGTGATGCCGGGTCTTTTAATTTCATATCGAAAAAATCGGTTTTTGCATCCGTTTTCCCAACACCGTACAATTCAATTGTGTTACCACTTAGCAAAACTGATTCTTTTAGTTTCCTGGAATACCAGTTGTCCAGCGATGAATAATTTAACTGACCCCGATTATTTACAAAAGGTGATAATTTTGTTTGTGAAAATATCTGTACCGGCTGAAATAAAATAAAAAAACCGGCAATCAGTGCTTTTATACAATACGAAAATATGTCCATTTAATATCTTGTGCTGTGCTATTTTAATCAAAACAGAATTAATACAATCAGTTAAAAATGCTCCAAATTTTAAGCGGGCAAATTTAATAGAATAATCCTCAAATCGGTTTTTTGATGATAGGAGCAGGAAACATTTGTCGAATGGAATTGTTTTCTTTGGAAAAATTTTCAATTTTTAATGATGAAGAATACTGGATTTACCACAACTGCCCTGAATGTTCCATACGCTAAAAAAGATCCGCACAACGCATTACAAATGCCACTTTATGAAGCAGTAGCTTTTGATTTTGAATCGGCAGAGCAAATGGAAGCAAATTTTAAAGGCGAATATGTTGCGCATGTTTATTCACGCACTTCAAGCCCAACACTTGAATATTTCGAATTGAAACTAAAAGCGCTTACCAACAGCCATGCGGTTTTGGGAGTAAGTTCGGGTATGGCTGCCATTTCGAATACCATACTTGCTATTGTAAAAGAAGGTGAAAACATTATTTCTGATATCCAGTTATTTGGCCATACTTACTCACTTTTCAAACAAACACTGCCTGAGTATGGCATTGAAACGCGGTTTTCAAACCTTAAAATCCAGGCTGAAATTGAAAAATTTATCGATAAAAAAACACGGGCAATTTATTTTGAAACGGTAACCAACCCGCAACTTGAAATTGCCGATATCGAAATGCTGGCAGCTGTTGCAAAAAAGCATAACCTGCTTTTAATTGCCGACAGTACAATGACCCCGCCAAATGTTTTCGTAGCAGGAAAATTTGGGGTTAACGTTGAAGTTATTTCAACAACCAAATACATTTCAGGTGGGGCAACTTCGTTTGGCGGAGCCATTGTCGACCATGGAAATTACGATTGGAAATTGAATCAGAACCTGAACAAATACACCGAAAAATTTGGTAAAAATGCTCTTATTGCCAAACTGCGCAAAAACATTTACCGCAACACAGGTGGTAGCATGGCGCCGCAAACGGCTAAATTTATGATTCAGGGATTGGACATACTTGAATTGAGAGTGGAAAAATGCTATGAAAATTGTATGGCGTTGGGGACTTTTTTCGAGTTACACCCCAAAATAATAAAAACCGGTTACCCCGGATTAAAAACCGACTCCAGGAATCGATTGGCTGAAAAATATTTTAACGGAATTCCGGGCACAATAATGAGTTTCGATTTGGAGTCGAAAGCCGCTTGTTTTAGGTTTATGAATAAACTGCAAATCATTCGCCGCGCTACAAATTTAAACGATAACAAAACACTGATAATCCACCCTTATTCAACTATTTATGCTGAATTTTCTGAAGAAGAAAGAAAAAACACCGGTATCCGTGATACGATGATGCGATTATCTGTGGGCATTGAGAACGTGGATGATTTGATTGCGGATATTGAACAGGCACTGGGGTAGAACAGAATAAAAATCAAACTTCACAGAATTAGTGGAAGTATTTGCATATTCTGTAATGCATTGCATTCAACTTGTCTTTCTGTAATTCAGTATGGCCCAGGCATTAAAGAAGACCGCAAACCCTGCAGTAACAAGCAACTGGCTTCTGATATCAAAAAAACCACTGCCTTTCATAACCACCATTCTCATTACTTCGATAAAATAAGTAACCGGATTTAATTTTGCAATCCATTGTGCCCACTCCGGCATACTTTCGATGGGAGTAAACAACCCGCCCATTAAAATAAAAATCATCATAAAGAAAAAGGCCAGCGACATGGCTTGTTGTTGTGTGTTTGAGTATGTTGAAATGATTAGTCCGATTCCCAATACAGCGAGAAGGTAAATGGCAAGAAATGAATACAGTACAAGCACGCTTCCCTCCGGAACGATTCCATAAACTACCCTCGAAACAAGAAACAAACCAATTGTAAAAACAAACATCCCGATAAACCAGAACGGAATTAGCTTGCCAAGAATAAAATGGTGCTTGCGGATTGGTGTAACATTAATTTGTTCGATAGTGCCGACCTCTTTTTCTTTTACAATATTTAATGCACACATATATGCTCCAACCATTGTAACAAGGAGAACAAGAATCCCGGGGACCATAAAAGCCGGGTAATTAAGGTATCGGTTAAACCAATTTGACGATACGATTTCGATGCCGGGCGTATTTGGCATTTTTGAAGAAGGCAACATTTCAGTCCTGATATCCAGGTTAAAATCAGCAATAATCCTGTTTAAATAAGTGCTGCCAACCATTGCTTTAGTTCCGTTAATAGCATTTACGGCAACAAAAAGTTTCTGCGAATTCTCTCTTGACATATTTCGCTCAAAATCCTGTGGAATCTCCAAAATCAAATCTGTTTCGTTATTTTCAATTTGTGTAAATCCGGATTGAAACGAATTGTTATAATCGGTTAATTTAAAATATCCTGAAGAGAGTATTTTGGAAGTCAGGTCATGTGAAAAAGTTGACCTGTCGTGGTCAACAACAGTAATATTAATATTTTTGATTTCGTAATCGGCAGCCAATGGCATGATAAGCAATTGGACAATTGGTAAAGCTATTATTAACCTGAGAATTGTTTTATCCCTGAAAATTTGCCTGAATTCCTTGCGCAGCAGTACTATTAATGTTTTCATGACAGGCGGATTTTGAATTTTTTGATGCTTACAACCAATAGAAAAATTGTCATGCCTAAAAGCACAAGCGTTTCCTTCCATACCGCCGAAAATCCCAACCCCTTTATCATTATTGATTTAGCAATTGTGTAATACCATTTTGCCGGAACAACATTCGAAATAAGCTGTAATGCTTTTGGCATATTTTCGAGTGGAAACATAAATCCGGCAAGCATTACCGTAGGAAGCAACATACCCATTAACGAGATTAACATGGCCGTTTGCTGCGATGCAGTTGAATTTGAAATAAGTAATCCAAAAGATAATGCTGTGATAATCAGCAATGCACTTTCGGCAAACAACAAAATTAAACTTCCTTTAATTGGCATGTCGAGTAAATAAACACTTAGTAAAAGAATGATTACAAGATTGAATAACGACAGAAAAAAATAGGGAATTGCTTTTGATATCACCACGAGAATTGTGTTGAAAGGCGATACAAGCAGCACTTCCATTGTACCCATCTCCTTTTCCCTTACTATTGAAACTGAAGTCATTAACACGCTAATCAGAAACAAAACAAGCGCCATAACACCCGGAACAAAATTAGTAGTGCCTTTTAGTTCCGGATTATAAATCATTCTCATTTCAGTATTAATCTGATAGGGTATTTTTTGTCCGGCCATAATTTCGCGCTGATAGTCGGCTATAATATTCGTGGCATACATGGTTAGGGTTGTTGCTGTATTTGGGTCTGATGCATCGGCAATGATTTGTATTTGTGCTTTATTCAGATGATTCAATTCGTTGCTAAAATCTGGAGGGAAAACTATCACCAACTTTATTGCCCCTTCTTTAAAAACGTCCTCAATTTCGCTGTTGCTTAGCAGTGATTTCTCTATTTCAAAATTTTTACTGACCTCCAATTTGTCAATAATTGCTCGGGTAACAGCATCTTTTGAGTAGTCGCAAATTACAATTTTTGTGTTCTTTATTTCATTTGTAAGTGCAAAACCAAATAATACAATTTGCACAACCGGCATTCCAAACAATAAAAGCAAGGTTTTCCTGTCGCGAAAAACATGGTAAAATTCTTTTCTTACAAAGGCGATAAACTGTTTCATGGCGTTAGAATAAGTTGGAAACCGGAAGTCCGATGACCGAAGTTAAATTGCTCATAAATGTTGTTTTGTATATCATTTTATCCTTGTTTTCTGATTTGCTTTATCAAACATTCGTCATTTATTTTAAATTACTTGTAAATCTTCCTCATCCTTTCAATGGCTTCGGGGCAGGCTTTAATCTGCTTTCCTCTTCGCGCCCCTTGCCAATTCAAAAAAAACTTCGTCCATATTTTGGGCTGAATATTTTTCCTTCAGGAATGCAGGCGTATCGAGAGCTGCAATATCTCCGTCAACCATCATCGAAATGCGGTTGCAATATTCGGCCTCATCCATATAATGTGTTGTTACAAACACTGTAATTCCGCGGTCGGCAGCAGCATAAATTAAATCCCAGAACTGGCGTCGTGTAACCGGGTCAACACCTCCGGTTGGTTCATCCAGAAAAACAATTTTTGGCTCGTGAAAAATCGCAACCGAAAAAGCCAGTTTTTGTTTCCATCCCAAAGGCAACGATTTCACCAATTTTTTTGCTTCCTTTTCAAGTCCCAGCATCGGTATCAATTCTTCACTTTTCAATTTTATATTTTGCCGTGATATCCCATAAATACCGCCAAAAAATCTAATATTCTCCAAAACCGTCAAATCTTCATAAAGCGAAAACTTTTGGCTCATGTAACCAATGTTTCGCTTAATTTTTTCTGTTTGTTTATAAACATCAAAACCGGCAATTGAGGCATTTCCCGAAGTAGGTATCGATAAACCGCACAACATGCGCATTGCAGTGGTTTTTCCCGCACCGTTAGCACCTAAAAACCCAAATATCTCCCCTTCAAAAACTTCGAAAGTAATTTCGTTTACCGCAGTAAATTGTCCAAAGCGTTTTGTGAGTTTATCTGTTGTTATTACAACTTTCCTGTCCATATCAGTGCATTAAATTAATGAAACAGTCTTCAACAGTTGGTGTTGTGATTTCGAATTCAACTTGCGGGTGATTTTTCGCGTTCAGGTAGTTTAACAGTTTATTATGCGTTTCAACACTATCTATCTGAAAACTAATATGATGAAATTCCCCAAACGAATTGCAACTTTCAATCCCCTCAAAATCTTTGATATCGTGTAACAACCTGCTCATATTCTTTGATTTAATGGAATACAGGTTCCCGGGGTACTGTGCAATAATTTTTTCAGGCGTATTTATCGTCATTATTTTACCATTTTGAATAAGTGCAATTCGCTCACAAAGCATGGCTTCATCCATGTACGGTGTTGAAACCAAAATTGTAATCCCCTGTTTTTTCAGCCTTTTAAGCATTTCCCAAAACTCCTTTCGCGAAACGGTGTCAACTCCGGTAGTTGGTTCATCAAGAAAAAGCACGGTGGGCCGGTGAATAAGAGCACAACACAATGCCAGTTTTTGTTTCATTCCTCCTGAAAGTTTTCCGGCGCGACGGGTTTTAAAAGGCTCAATCTGAACATAAATATCGCGAATCAGTTCATAATTTTCTTTGATGGTTGTATTAAAAACTGTAGCAAAAAATGTCAGGTTTTCTTCCACCGTTAAATCCTGGTAAAGCGAAAATTTGCCAGGCATATAGCCAACCCGCTTTCGAATGGCTTTGTAATCTTTTACAATATCGAAACCATTTACGCTCGCAGTTCCGCTATCGGGCAACAAAAGTGTGGTGAGCAAACGAAAAATGCTTGTTTTCCCTGCGCCATCGGGGCCAATCAAGCCAAACAATTCGCCCTTTTCAACCTCAAACGAAACATTGTTTACCGCCGTAATTTCACCTTTGTTGTAGGTTTTGATAATATTTTTCAGAATTACATCGGACATTTTTTGAAAGATTATTTATGAGTAAAAATGAAAGCAGGTGAAAAGTGAACAGTAAAAAGTAACAATAGTTGGTATCCAGCATCTAGTAACAAGCATCCAGCATCTAAAACCTAACCTCTCCATACATTCCAATCTTATAAACCCCATCGTTTGCCATTTTAATTTTTACTGCGTAAACCATGTTTGCCCTTTCTTCTTTTGTTTGAATGGTTTTTGGTGTAAACTCGGCTTTGTCACTTATCCACGTAATTGTTCCTTCATCCTCTTTAAAACCGCCGTTACCGTCATCGGTGTGTACTTTAACTTTCTGGTTAAGTTTTACCTGAGCAAGCTGGTTCGATGAAATATAAACGCGAAGAATAATTGTTGACAAATCGGCAATCTTGTACAATGCTTTTCCTGTTATTGCCATTTCGTTTTTTTCGGCATATTTTGTTAAAACAGTACCGTTAATTGGACTGATGATTTTGCATTTCAGAAGCTGGTCGATCACTTGTTCAACCTGCACCTGAAGCGGAAGCATATCTTTATTTATTCCTTCACTTGAAATTACCAGCGTAGATTTTTGTGCGGCTATTTGTTTTTTGATGATTTCAATCTGTGCGTTGATATCGTCTAATTGTTTCGTGGTGGCTGCGTCTGATTTTACAAGATTTGCGATGCGCTGCTGTTCAATATCAGCGGTTTTTAATTGCTCCTGCAAAGCAGAAAGCTGAACCGGTATGTTTGGTTTTTTGGATAACAATGCAGCTATTTGGTGTTCAAGTTGCTTTTTCTTTAGGAAAAGCTGGGTGCTGTCAATGTAACCAATAAAATCGCCGGCCTGCACAGTTTGGCCCTCTTCAACATTAAACTCCCTTAAAACTCCGTTTGCTTCTGATGAAATAATGATTTCGACTGCTTCAAATGAGCCTGAAGCATCAAACGTATTTTCATTTTTGCAGGCTGCCGCAAGCAGAATAAAACATGAAAATGTTGCAATTTTTAATATTCTTTTCATTGTTGAAATTTTAAACTGATAAATTAATTTCCTGTGGTCGTGCGATTATTGTAGAGCACCATTAAAAGTTGTGTTTCGTGTAACAACCTGTTTTGCCGGGCCAGGTCTTCGGCATTGATAAAAGTAACGTAATCGTTTGCCGAAATCACACCATTTTCAAGCTGGCTCAGGGCAGTGGTTTTTATGTTTTCCCGAAGCGCAATAATTTCTGAATCAGTATGAATCAATGCTTCAAATTTGGCAACTTCATTCCATTGTTGCTTAACAACCAAATTTGTATTGAACAGAAAAGTTTCTTTCTGAATATCCAAAGAACTTTGATTGAAACCAAGAATCTCCTTTTCTTTGCGCGAAGTGTAGAAATTTGACAAGCTCCAATTTAGACGCAATCCTCCCATGTAGTAAAAATCGAAATCATTACTCAACATATTTAATGCCGGTCTCCCTACCCCACTTTGCACAAACACACTGAAACGCGGCAACTTACGGGCATTCACAATGTCCCCCTGTATATCAAAAACCTGTTTTTGAATGTCGAACATTTCAAGTTCCGGTCGCGAAACAGACGAAGAAAATTTTAGAATCGCAGGTTTTTCTATGATGGTATTTTCATTTATTGTTTCGGCAATAAAAAGAGACAAAACACCGGTATAACTTTTTCTTGCAGAAGCAAGTTCGGTTGTTCGTTGGTCAGCTTTCAGCATTTCGGCCTGTAAAAGATAGAGATTACTTTTTAAACCTATTCCATTTAAAATTGCTGCATTGGTTTTATCAATACCGGTTTGGATATCATTTTTCATCAGTTCGGTTTGCGCTATTTGCTGGTCAATCAACAAAATCCCAAAAAATACCTGGTCAATTCTTTCTCTCAGCTTGTAAATCTCAACTTCCAATTTTTGAGTCTCCACTTCCGCATTCTTTTCAACCAAATCCTTTTGATTATCCAATGTAAAGAGGTCGGTAATGGGCTGCACCACTTCACCATAAATTCTGTATTGGTCTTTGCTGATATTTTCAAACATAGCCAGTGTACCGGGCAAATGGGTAACATCGCTTTGGTAGGTTGCCTGACCTGCCAGATTCAACTGCGGCAAATAACCCTTCGACACATTGTCGAGCGAGTAGTTTTTAGTTTTATCAATCAAGCCAAATTGTTTTACCATCGGGAAATTCCGACGTGCTTTAGCATAGCAGCTATCGATTGAAAGTCCGGTAACCGTTTGCGCTGAAACCTGCGTGCTTATTGCCAGAATCAGCAGTAGAGGTAATTTTATTATAGATTTTGTTTTAAGCATATTTCAATGATTAAAATTGATTTCAATTAAAAAACTATTTTGCCATTATAGCATTCATCCAAATCGGAATCAGCGCTTTACGTTCAGCAATAATTTTATTGTATTGAATTTCATTCAACCCTGTTATTTCTTTCAGAAGGGGTTTTGCAATGAAGGGAAAGACAATCAATCCCATAAAATTCATCATAAAGTGAAGAAAATGTTGATCCTTTATTTTACCCAGCTGAATGGCTTCATTATATTGTTCAATAAACACCGAATTGAAAACCACAGCTTTTAAGTTTATGTTCTTCATCAAATCCCCTGGATTATTCCTAATTTCACTCATAATAAAAAGGGGGATTTCAGGTTCCTGAAAGAGTAAATCAATATAGTTGGAAGCAAATCTTTCAATTTTCTCCTCCAGATTAGAATCTGCATTATTAAAAACAAATGAAACTGAGGTAAAAAATGACTGAAACGCTTCGAGCATTACAATGTTAAAAAGCTTTTCTTTACTTCTGAAATAGTAATTTAAAAGTGCCAGGTTTATTCCGGCTTCTTCCGCAATATCACGGGTTCTGGCTGCTGCAAAACCTTTTTTATGAAAAACAATGCGAGCTGCATTTTTAATCTTTTCTTCGGTAGAGAAATCGTTTATGTTTTTATTTCCTTCAGTTGACATATACAAAATGTGAATACAATCGCAAATGTATTTAATTTTTGATTAAATCATTTGATTAAATTAATGAGTTTTGAACAATAAATAATTAACGATAAGACAGTTAGAATAAATGCTGCATATAACGTTCATAGGTGTTATCAACAAAAAATCCAACAACAATAAGATTAACTGTTAACATTTTTATATTGCATTTAAATATTTTTTTATCTATTTTTAATGCCCTACAATGGAGAGGAATTCGTATCTATTTAATAATCAAATATTTGTTGCGTTGCTTTAGAAACAAAAACACAACAATTTATAGTGCAAACTAACGCATAAAGCCATGATAGAAAGGCTAAGAGAATTATTTTCATTTAATGTAACCAGCCCCAAACAAAAACCGGACAACGGTCTTAATGTTGAACTGGTTAGTTGCCCGTTACGAGAAATCATTTGCAATGTGCATCTTAAAACAATAAATGACTATTTAATTGAATCTGAAAAATACCGCAGAGAAAAAGACTTTAATAAATCTATTGATACCTTAAAAAGCGCATTTCACCGATCTGCTGAATTATTAAACCACCCATGTACAAATTGTGCCATGCACTTTAGGTCAAAAATTATCGAATCACTTGAAAGCATAAATGATGAACTTGA
>JBFHJA010000105.1:0-10964 GCA_041596165.1 Draconibacterium sp.
TGTTCAAAAAAAGCAAGAGAACTTTGAATAAATCCATTTTCTACTTTTTGATTTTGCCCGATGTATGCGCCATATTCAAGCAACTTTGGATTAAATCCATAATCCTGAAAATCCGGTCGTGATCCTCCAACCAAACCTACAAAAATGCGCTTCCAATCCTTTTGGAATTGAATTCCGTCAACGGCACAAATATTTGCAATTTTTGGATTTATTTTCCGACCAACCCATAACGAAGTTGATTTATTAAAATCGTATTGAAGGGCTAAACTATAAATTTTTAAAGCGTCATTCAGATTTTCCTGCACAATATCCCACTGATTCAATTTGTGCGAAAACGAAATATATGTTTCTGCCGAAAGATTTGAATTGGAGATATTTTGCGCATCCATTGAAAAAGTATATCTGAACCGATTCAAATTTTCACTGTCCGCATTTGAAAAATTAGAGTACGAAGAAATTGAAAATGTACCCGCTATATCTTGTTTATTCGTAATTCTCTGAAGTTCTCTCTCAGATGCAGATGAAATAACTTCTTGACTTACGTCACTTTCAATCTGATTTTCAGTCTGAGGTTCAACCTGATGAACAAGATTTTTAACTTTAATACTGGCAACTATTTTATCTGAAACCTGAAATGAAAGATCACCAATGGGATTGCAAAGACATGAAATAGACGAATGATTTTGGACTACCAACGCGGGAACCAAAACTTCATTTACTTTTATAAATAAGGTGTCGCCGTTTTCAATTCCTTCTGTACGAATAAATTTGACATAAATACTTTTGCCGGTGATATAGGATACCGAACCTTCAAGGCTGGAAATTGATTCCTGTGCAAATAAAAGCAGATCTGCTCCGGATAAAAATCCCAAAACCATTAAAAATAATATCGTATTTTTTACGACTTTATTCATGTGTTCCTCTGGGATGACAAGCCAAACAATTGATGCTGTTATATGCATATCCACTTACTTCGCTGTGTTTGTCATCCATTTCTGCTTTATTATGCTCGTGACAATTTAGGCATGTGAAAACCGAATAGTTGGAAGGTGCTGTGTGGCAGTCCAGGCATGAATTCCATTCTTCCCTGTGCTTTCCTGAATAGATGGGAAAATACTGATTGTCATGGTCGAAAGTGGATGGTTTCCAGTCAATTTCAGTGTGACACGTTGCACAATCGGTTGGGAATTGTGCAACAGCATGTGCCGGGTTTGTTGTACTGTTATATTTTGCTGAATGACATTCAAAACATGTGTTTTTTGTGTTTATATAATTCCCCTCATGACACAAAAAACAATTATTTGAAACTGTTGCATGAGCCCCGTTCAATGCATAATAATCATTATGTATTGGGAATTTTGCCGGATTCCAGCCCGGACCGGTAGAATGACATTCTTCACAGTTTGTTGAAATTGCCAAAGAGGAATGATTTGGATTCACAGATTGATTGTAATTTTTGTTGTGACAACTGTTGCAAAGTGGTGAAGTTCCTGCATATCCGCTGGTATGGCAGGCCGAACATTCGGTTGCCAAATGCGAACCTGTCAAAGGAAATGCAGTTGAATTGTGATTAAAAGCCCCCTCTTTATTGCCATTTGGATGACAGGCGAAACAGGCATTACTGTTGTATGAATAGCCATTTTCCTCCCGATGCTCTTTGTCCATATCCGTTTTATTGTGTTCGTGGCAATCGATACAACTAAACTTATTGTAATTTTCGGGTTGCGTATGACAATCGGCACAACTGTTCCACTCGCCTTTGTGGCTGCCGGAATACACAGGAAAATACTGAGTATCGTGTTGCTTAAATTCTGCAGGTTTCCAATCGGGGTCAGTTGTGTGACATTCGGTGCAATTTGTAGAAAAACCTGAGTTTTGGTGCGAAGGATTTACAGCTGAATTATAATCTTTTTGATGGCAATCATAACAATTTGGGCTGATTGGTAATGAAATCCCTGAAGTATGACAGTCAGCGCAGTTTTCAATTTCGTGTCCTTTTGTTAAGGGGAAGAAATCGTGGTTGATTCCCGAAGCTGACCATTCAAAAGCATCAATTTTATGACACTCAAAACAATTTGTAGAAATGCCGCTTTGCACATGATTTGGATTTGTTGCGGCCTGGTAATCTGCGCGGTGGCAATCATAACATTCAATGCCAAGTGGTTGAAATTCGAGTTTTGAAGCTGAAGTATGACAAGCCGAACAATCGGCGGTATTATGCGCACCAAGCAATGGGAACCGGCTGTTTTGGTGAATTTCAGTGATATTATTAACAAGCCACGATTTTGGGGTGTGACATTCAGCACAGTTTGGTCCAACTGTGCTGTTGTGCATGTCGGTGTGACAATCGATGCAATTTGTTTTGGCTTCGGAAAAAACAAGCGTTTTGTGACAAGCTGCACAATCGGTGTAAAAGTGCTGCCCTTCGAGTTTAAAAGTGGTTAAATCGTGACTGAATTTTGCAGTCGATGCAGAAAATTTCCAGCCCTCGGTTGTATGGCAATCGGTACAGCTAAAAGCCAGTTTATCGCCATGTGGACTTTGCTGTGCCAATGAAATACCGGCAAACAAAACCATCAAAATTATTAATGACAACTTGCGCATGATATATCTTTAAATTTATAAACGATATAGTTCTTTAATAAAGTATCGGTTGGTTTGTGGCATTTTATGCAAGCCAAGCCTTCGTGTTTCCCATCCAGTTTAAATCGGGCGGTATTGTGGTCAAATTTCTCCGGTTTCCAATTTTCATTTGTATGGCAATGTTCGCAATCGGTTTTCCCGTTTTGTGAAAACTGTTCAAAATGAATATCGCTGTGGCAATTTGTGCAGGTTTGATTTGCCCATGCAAACTGCTGCAGATTTTTGTCTGTTTCTGTCTTAAAATGACATTTCCGGCAGGAAACGCTTGCGTGTTTTCCCAGAAGTTCAAAATCAGTCTTATTGTGGTCAAATGAAATTTGATTCCATAAGTTTACTGAATGACAAGTTTTACAATCGCCTTCAGGAATGAATTTTTCATCCATAAAATTTTTGTGGATATTTTCGTGGCAGTCGATACACTGGTTTCCAAGGTTGGCAAAGTTCCATTTTTCATCTTTTTTATGGCAGGTAAAACAAGGCGTTGCCATGTGAGAACCTTCGAGTTTGAATTTTGTGAGGTTATGTTTTTCAAAACCAAAAGAAGAAGGAGTAAAACCTTCAACCGAATGACATTCGGCACAATCAGGGGTTTTGCCGTTTTTTAGAAACTGTTTTTCATGAAAATCGGTATGACAATCGGCGCAGCGGCTGTGTTTTACGGGTTGAGTAACACTTGTTTTGTGGCACTTTTTGCAGTCAACCGAAACGTGTTTCCCTAAAAGTGGGAAATCAGTTTTATCGTGATTAAAAGTACCCATGCTTTTTACCTCGCGAAATGAAAAAACAGTGTGGCATTTCAGGCAATCGCTTCCAAATTTATTTTGATGAATATCCACGTGGCAATTTGTGCAATTTGCAAATTCAAGCCCTTTAAAAACCTGAAACTTTTGCCCGTTTCGCTCTTCAACTTTATGGCATTTTTCGCAACTGACGGTTTGGTGTTTACCGTTCAGCGCAAATTTGGTTTTAGCGTGATTGAATTTTGGCGCGGGCCGAAATGCATTCAAATCATGGCAATCTGTACAATTTTTTGAAAGTGTATTTTGATGAAAATCCTGATGACAGGATAAACATTCCGTCCCCAATCCAAGATAACTCGCGCCCTTTTTTTGCGAAATTTTGTTTTTTATGAGTTCCGTTTTATGGCAATCGTTGCATTTTATTTCTGCGTGCTTGCCTTCGAGTTTGTAGCCACTTAACTGGTGGTTAAATGATTTATCATCAAACCGAACCATTTTAAAATCGCGCCCAAAATGTTCGCCATGACATTCGGCACATTTTTTCCCTTTTACTTCTGAAGACGAATGATATCCTTTGTTCTGGCCGATTAGGTTTTTAATTTCCTTGTGACATTCCAAACATTTCGAAGTTGTTTCTTTTTCGCCCAAAATATGGCATTTCGTACAGTTAGTTATGCCTTCGAGGTGCTTGTGTGCGTTTGTTAATTCGCCAGGAGAAATCTGAGAAAATACATTTCCAGCAAAAAGCATGAGGCTAAAAACGAGGATAATATATTTCAGATTTTTATTCATTTAAATGGTTTTAGTGTTTCAGGATTGCTTCGCCAAATTTTGTAGTGATTTCAATACCCACATTTTTAAGGAACTGTGTGGGTAATTCGCCACCGGCAAAGATGTACACCAAATCGTTTTCAAGTTGAATTTGCTCCGGATAACCGCCAGTTTTTATGGTTACAAATTTTTCTTCTATCGAAATTAAATGTGAGTTCAGCATAACTTTTATTTTTCCCACAGAACTTATTTCTTCGATTGCCTTTTTGTTTTTGGGTTTTAACCTCGAAAAAGCTGAACTTCGGTAGGAAAGTGTCACATTATTTTCGTCAGCCAGTAAAACCGCTGATTCAATTGCCGAATCGCCGCCACCAACCACCACAATTTTTTTAGCTTTTATCAACTCGGGGTCGAGCAAACGGTAGGCAACTTTTGTTGAAACTTCACCCGGAATATTCAGTTTTCGGGGAGTTCCCCTTCGCCCTATGGCCAGCAAAACCTTTTGTGTTGAATAAGTTGAGCCATCTTTTGTGTCGATTCGGAAACCTCCATTTTCCATTTTTATGGATTCTACTTTTTTGTTTTCCGCGATTTCAATTTCATTCTTACCAAGCACTTCGTTCCAAATATTCAAAAGCTCCTGTTTACTTGTTTCGTATAATTTCAGCTTTCCGTGCAGCGGTAAATCCATGGGGGCAGTCATCACAATTTTGGCGCGGGGGAATGTATAAACTGTGCCGCCCAGCGAATCCTGTTCAAGGGTCAAGGTTTTCAGTCCATGTTTTTTAGCTTGCAACGTTGCCGAAATACCCGCCGGACCAGCTCCTACAACTATCAAATCGTACTCAAATTTTCCTTTTGCCGAGATACCTTTTACCAAATTGTCAACTGCCTGTTTCCCTTGTTCTACGGCATTTCTTATAAGTCCCATTCCACCTATTTCTCCGGCGATATATATTCCCTTTACATTCGTTTCGAAATATTGGTTTACATGTGGCAAATCAACACCTCGTTTTTCGGTTCCAATGTGAAGCGAAATGGCCTGGGTTGGACAAGCGTGAAAACAGGCACCGTGTCCGATGCACTGGCTGGCGTTAATCACAAAAGCTTTTCCATTTCTGATTCCCAAAATATCATGTTCGGGGCACGCGCGGATGCAAGCGCCACTTTGGATACAAGAATTTGCATCGACAACCGGATGCAAGGAAACTGGTTCAAATAATCCTTCCTCTTTGGCGATTTTGATTTTTGCCTCAACTAATCTTGATTCGCGGCGAAGTTTTCGGAGATATACAAGTACAACCCCTGCCAGAAAAAGGCTTACAAGACCATAAATGATTACTTTTTCTATTAAAATTTCCATTCTCAAAATATCCATTTATACCCGAACAAAGCCGCAACAATGATGTGCACTATCATGATTACCAGCATTATCAGTGCAAACGGGAGGTGTGCCACATGCCAGTAACGTAAAAAGTTTTGCATTGTCGATAACCAGGCAATCCTTCGGTTGAGTATTATTTTTGATTTGAATAGTTTTACAACTTTACGGTATTCCTTTCCGTTCAGTTGCTGTTTTATCAATTCCTTTTTAACCTGCTTTATCAATTTACTTTCGAAACGAAACCTATTGAAAATCCGAAAAATAATATTCCCTTTTTCTTTTAAATCTGAATTACTTAAGGCAATATTTATCTGTGTAATAATTTCGTAATTCAATTTGTAATTATCCTGTAACTCGGCAAACAAATCATTTTCAATACCCGACAAATCGCTTAAACTCAATTCGCGACCCTGAATGGTGCGGGGGATTTGAAGATAGATAAAACGACCAATTATTCCGCTTGCAACCACTGCAATCATGCTCCAAAAACTAACGGCTACAATTCCGCCAAACTTAAAGGAAGTATGAAACAGAACAAGAATGGGTCCCAGCGTACAAAGGAAAATATGAAATTCGAGCCAGTATTTTAAAACACCTATTCGCGATAAACTGCGGAAACGTTTTCGGGCCATATATCCGAAAACTCCAATAATCATTAATAAAGAACCGGCAATTCCGATGCCATGTCCAATGAATCCTGTAGGTTTCAGTAATTCATTTTGAGGGTGAAAATGGCGTTCGGAAAGTGGGGTTGTGTAATAATCGAACCCATAAATGGCCAGTATTAGAAAAACGATTACAGTAATAGCCACCAAAGTAAAAATATAAATACTGTGAGCCAGTTTTGACATAAATAAACATATTAAAGGAGTGGTTACCAAAGTTAACTTTTAATATATAAGTATTAACGTTTATGGGCTGGCTTTAAGTATTTTATAACTGTTCCAAATAGAAAAATCACTACAATTATTTCTGAAATGTGCAGTCTTTATTCAATTAAGGAAGGAATTAAACCTCTGGATAGGATTGTTGAATTTACTCCGAATCGTAATATTTTGCCATAAAACCACTAAGTTTCAAATATTCAGTGAGTTGAATATTTGAAACTTAGTGGTAATTTTATATTTTTTCACTTTTTAGAGTAAGCTTAATTTTTAAAATGATAAAAAATAAAGCGCAAAGGAGATCAGAAACCAATGATTTTAAATTCTGTACGGCGATTTTTCCGGTGTTCTGTATCAGAACAAGTTACTCCGTTTTTACATTCGTTTACCAACATTGTTTCACCATAACCTTTTGCAACAATCCTGATTTTTGGAATCCCGTTTTTAATAATGTATGCAACCGCTGAGTCGGAACGTTTTTGCGACAATATTTCATTGTACGAATCTTTCCCGCGCGAATCGGTATGCGAGCCCAATTCAACTTTAATATCTGGGTTGTCATTCATAATTTTAACAAGCTTATTCAACTCAATTTCAGATTCGGGCAATATGTCATATTTATCAAAATTGTAGTAGATATTATCGAGCACAAAAGTTTTGTTGAGTTCTTTTTTATACATCCAAACCGTATCAACTGCTGCAAGTTTTAATGTGTCGATAATTACTGATTGGTCGAGATACCCGTCGCATTTTACAACTGAACGGCTGCCATGCTGAATAGTTGTACTTAAATCAATTATTCCAAGCGCCGAGGCTATTAAATTATTATTGCCTATGTCAGAAATTTGGGCTCCGATAACAGGTTTTTTTGAATCGACATCTAATACAAGCAATTCATATTTTTTATCGGGAGTTAGTTTTATTTCAGCATAATTAAGTCCGGCAACATTCTTATTATTATCGATAAAACCTTCTTTGGAAGCCTCAATCAAAGGACAGTTATCATCTAATATCTGGAATGTGAAATTACCAGAGTAGTCGGTAAAAACAGTGTTTACCAAAGTGTTATTGCAATCTTTCAACACAACCCGGGAATTGGCAATAGGGGCATTTGTTAATCGGTTAATCACTTTCCCGTTGAAAACAGTAAAACGGGTTTTTATGTCGAGACGGAAAATATCATCACTCCCTTTTCCACTCTTGTTCGAGGTAAAATAGCCGATTTTATTATTGTTGCTAATTACCAGTCCAAAATCATCAGATTCGGAGTTGATTTTATTTCCGGCATTTCGAATAAAACTAAACTCCGGAAAATCGGTGTACCAAATATCCAGATCGCCCATACTACCTTCACGCGAATTGGTAGAAAAAGCAAGAATCCCGTTTCCGATAAAAGTAGGAAACATCTCTTTTCCAGCTTTATTAACCAAATTTCCAAGATTAACGGGTGTCAACCATGTTTTATTTTTCCTGATTGACATATACAAATCGCTGCTGCCAAAACTAGCAGAATCCCTATCGCAGGAATAAATCAGTGTGTCGCCAGTAACGCTTACCGCAGGGTGAGCCAGATTATATTTTTCATCATTGAAAGGGAACTCTTCAGTGATATTCCATTTGCCTTCCATTTTTTTCATGATTACCAATCGAAGCCTGACAGTTTCAACAGAGAATATTTTATGCAATGTATCGGAATATAAAACATTACTTAGTGTAACAAACAGTTCCCCGGTTGCTTCACAGTAGTCGGCAGGTCCTTCATGCCACTCATTTCCAAAACCCGGAACAAGAACTCTTTCCGAAGTTAAAATTCCATCGGAATTGAGGGCTGCAGCATACATGTCATAAAAAGATTTATTCTTTTTTTCCCTTTTTTCCTTATTGAAATAACCTTCACGAATACTTGAAAAATAAAGTGAGTCGTGCACAAATACGGGTGAAATGTCACTTCCAACCGTGTTTATGATTTCTATTGGCTCAACTACAAAATCCGAATTATCAAAAACTGAGGTCTTTTGCTGAGCAAATGCGATTGCTGAAACTATCGTGAGAAATAATATAATACCTGACTTTTTCATCTTACTTTGATTTAAATAATCCTGAATTCGTTAAAACATACGTGGAGTAGTCCATTTTCTTTTCAACCCAATTTCGTATGAAACCATCACCTCATGTGTACCACTGTTATAATTTTGCAAACGCGTTGTGGTAAAATCGATAGCATAACCAACCCTTAGTTTTTTATCGAAAATCCACTGCCCAATAAAACCAAAAGAATCGCCGGTGCGGTACATTGCACCCAGCCATACCTTGTCGCCCAACAAGAAGTTTGCCGTGAAATCGAATTCAACCGGTGCACCCAAGGTTGCCTTTGTAAGAAATGTAGGTTTAAACCTTAAATATTCCGAAAGGTTGAAAACATAACCAGCAGTGAAAAAGAAGTGTCGCAATTGAGATTCTGACGAGTAATTATTGTAGTTAACACTGTTCTCGAAATCGTTTTCAATAATTTTTGGAATGGAAAACCCAAGGTAATAATCATCTGAATACAAAAGTGCGCCAACACCGAAATTGGGAATATATCTGACGTCTATTTCTCCCATTGCCGAGGGGTCTACTTCGCCCGGATATTGCACATACTCAGACAAATTATTGTGATAATTTGTTACACCAAACTTCAAACCCATCTTCAGAATTGAATTTTGACTTACCTGAATGCCATAAGAATAGTCGCCAAACAAACTCAACCGTGATTCGCGTCCAAGCTGATCGCTGACAACATTTAATCCGAGGCCAACTTTTTCGTTTTTCAAGGGAGTTTGTAACGAGAAAGTATAAGTTCTTGGTGCCCCTGACATTCCCACCCACTGATGGCGTCCAAGAACCAAAAAGCCCATGCTTTCCCATGTTCCCGCGTAGGCCGGGTTAATGGTTTGTGTGTTGAAATTGTACTGCGTATACATTGGATCCTGCTGGGCATGAACATTTACTGCTGTCAGAATAAACAGAATCACTATTAATTGTCTGATTTTCATTTTGATTTTCATCGTTGTCATTTTTATCTGTTTATTCATCGCTTACCTGTTTAAGAAAATGTAACCATTTCGTGGTTTCGACCCATCATTTAGGAAAAGGATGTAGTAATAAGTCGCCGAAGGAAGTTTCTCTTTTCCGGCAGTCCATTTATGGTCGGAATAACCATCCCACCATGCATCGGTATCGCCCCAGACACTTGTATTTCCGTAATGCTCTTTGGTGAATACAATATTACCCCAGCGATTGTAAACCTCAATTTTTGCATCAGGATAATTTTCAATACAGTAAACCCTGAAATAGTCCTGATTTCCGTCTCCGTTTGGTGAGAAGATTTCGGGAATAAGTAATTCACAATCTTTTATTGCAACGATGGCTGTAGATTTGCTTAATCCGGTTGTCAAACCTGAAGAAGACCTTGCGGAAGCTTCGGCAACATTCACGATTTGTTTTTTACCTATGTCAGCTGATTTAACCTTGTAGGTTGTATTGAAAGTTTGTGATTCGCCAGGTATTAACAAAGGAATTGTTACACTAAACCCGGTGAGAGGGTCTTTTACCAAAACATCTTCGAGTGTTACATTGCCAGTATTGTAAACGCGTATAACATAACCTATTACGTCGTTCATCCCAATTTCAACTTCTGTTAAATCAGCTGTTTTTTCTATTTCGAGTTGTGCAATCTGAACACCATTGATTTG
This sequence comes from Draconibacterium sp., assembly GCA_041596165.1. Taxonomy (GTDB): domain Bacteria; phylum Bacteroidota; class Bacteroidia; order Bacteroidales; family Prolixibacteraceae; genus Draconibacterium. Next base: position 10,157 of record JBFHJA010000105.1, read on the forward strand.
TAACTCGCCCGTTCTGTTAATGGTTTGTCCACCTGGAACAGTTCCTTCTGCCTTTACAGTGTTAACTATCTTACCGATATCCATATCGGTTTGTTTAACCGTGTAACTGGTCGTAAAATCAATTTTTTCGCCCGGCATTAATTTTGCAATTGAATCAGACAAGCCAGTAAGCGGGTCGCTAATTTTAACATTTTCAAGTGTAATATTCCCCGAATTCTGAACCGAAATCAGATATTTTATGGTAGTTCCGGATGCATTAAAACTCTGCGTTTCAGAAGTTTTTGTAATCTGAAGTTCTGGTTCAACATTAACATAAGTAATTACAACGGTTGCTGAATCAGATAGTCCTGTACTTGTATCAGTAAGAATATAATCAAGGGGTTTCGGATTCGTATTAAACCCGTTTTCAGGTTCGAAAATAATCTCGCCCGAGGCAGGATTGTATATCCAGTTTCCTTCTCCCAACACTACTTTTTTGGTTTGAATTCCATCATCAGTAACATCGATATCAATTAAAACCTGCTCAGGTATGGCATTATTTCCATTGCTGAGTTAGTCATTTTCAAGTATCGATAATTCAACATTGGTTCCGGGAATATTATCCAAACTTTCGTCGTCAACGGCTAGAGGTTTTTCAGTGTTTCCTCCATTTCTTACCGTTATTAAAACGATTGCCGTATCGCAGTCGTTATCGGTATCGCAGAGTTCATATATAAAACTGTCAGTGCCGCTGAAATTGGCATTTGGAATATAATCATAGCTGCCATTGGTAAAAGTTAAACTTCCGTTTGTAGTGGAATCTATCAAA
>JBFHJA010000106.1:0-10880 GCA_041596165.1 Draconibacterium sp.
CAGGTTTCAATGAGTTTACCACTTTTATTGTAAATAATAACATTATTCTTTGTTTCATTGGTTAGCAAAAGTATCCGTCCTTTTGAATCCTGAATCATTTCATGGCAATCGTTAACCGGGGTTTGCTCGGGGTTGAGCGCCCCCCATTCCTTGTTCATGGTGTAAGTCATTTCATTATGACCGTAAACAGAATCACTGTTATTACTAAACAAATCTTTTGTAATAAATAAGGCAGTTGTTGAAAGGGTTGAGCTTTTCAGGAATGTTCTTCTTTGCATATTAGTTTAGTTTTCAATAATGTCAACGAAAATTGCGCTGACAATCAATTGAAAGCTAAACAACAAAAAGGAGTAAAAGGTTTAAATATGCAGACTTGAGTGTTGGTGCTTTTCAAGAAAGCGATTATATGCTTATAAAAATATAATATACTTTCTTACACATGGAGATAGTATAAATAGGAAATGAAAAAATTCTGTGGCTTCTATAATAGCATTTTCCTATATTTGTGGGTAACACAAACAACAGTCGAAATAATTCCTACTGCCGCAAATAACGCGAGAACTCCGTAAAATATAATCGGATTAAGGTTCATGCAACAGGAAAGAAAACCTAAAACTATTGTCAAAAAGAAACCTAGAATTCCCCATAATCCTAAGTAAAAACAAAATAAAAAAACTACTTTTTCAGTCATCGTATTTTTTTATAATAAAGATAAATAATATAATGACCATTTGATTGATAACTTGTGTGACATGATTCTCGTATAATTGTGATAATTATTACACTATGCTAAAGAAAGGAAAATGAATATAGCTAATAACACCTGTTCTGAATGCACTTTAAAATCCAACGCAGTTTCAATATTAAATAAAAACGAGTTGAGTATTCTTGATGAGGGATGCTCAAAAATTTCATTTAAGAAAGGTGAATTGATTTTTAAAGAGGGAGTTCCCTCTCAATACATTACATATATACGTAGTGGTTTTGTAAAACTTTGCAAAGCTGGTTTTAGGGAAACCGATTTTATTTTAAGTATCTCAAAAAAAGGAGCCTACCTGGGTATTCAAAATTTAAACGCAAAAAGTAAAGTAAACTACTTTTCGGCCATTGCCATTACCGATTCTGAAGTATGTTTTATTGATATTGACTGTTTTGGGAAGCTTTTGAAACAAAACGGAGAATTTGCCCTCGAAGTAATCTCCTATATTTTTAACGATGAAATGAATTATTTCGACAGACTTGTAAATAATGTACAACAACAACTACCCGGAAGGTTGGCGCATGCCTTGCTTTATTTCACAAATCAGGTTTATAACAAAAACACTTTCAACCTGAACCTTACAAAAGCAGAACTTGCCTCATTAATCGGCACTTCGCGCGAGGCTGTTTCCCGAATGTTAAAAAAATTTCAGGATGATGGAATAATAGAAATGGAAAATAGAACAATTACCATTTTAAACAATAAAAAACTGGAAGATATAAAGTTAAAAGGTTAATTAACCCACCAAACTAAAGTGGCGTACTTTCTCAAAATTCAGAATTGAAATTCTATTTCCCTTAAAATCGATTATCTTATCGTTTATAAAGTCTTTTAAAACTCTTGATAAACTTTCCTGCGACATGTTCGTAATCGATGCCATATCTTTTTTTGACAACGGAACTTTAAATTCTGTACGTTTATAAATGCGTAAACTCAGGCAAAGCAATAAATCGGCAAACCGGCCATTTAACTGTTTTAATGCCAAGCAGGCCATTCTATTATATGAGAACAAACTCTCCTCATTTATAATGTTTATAATTTGCTCGCCAAATCCAGCGTTTTTACCAATTAAATCCCTTACTGAATTAATATCAATCAAACAAGCGCTAACATCATCGTATGCTGAAACTGAATAGGGATAAATATTTTGAGAAAAAATTGCCTGAAGACCTATCATTTTACCCTTACTTTCGAGCGATAAAACCAAATCTATATCACCATGTTCGCGATAAACTTTTACAAGTCCCGATTTAATAAACGCGATATGGCCAGCCAAAACTCCTTGTTTAAATATTGCCTCCCCTTTTTTGAATGTAACATCCACCCGGTTTTTATTGATTTGGATGAGTTCATCAACAGTTAATTTCTTAAATGGGGGGGACTTACATTCACAGTCAACACATTTTTTTAATACTTTTCCATTTATCATAACAATCTTTCGCATTGATTTGTCGAAGATAACAAATTTAAAGTCAATTATTTCAGGACATCAATCATGTTCTTGATTTAAATCAAATCCCGTTATGATTTGTTTGTCTCGAAACCTTGTCGTGAAACTGTCCTGTTTTTTCGCAATCTAAAATCAGTAAATCTACTTTTGAAGGGTTGATTTTTTTGTATTGAATTAAAACTTATTAGGACATGAGAAAGGCAATAAACCTATTGATCTTTGGATTTATAATTGTGTTCGTTTCGTGCCAGAGCGAACAAAACACGAACACTTCTTCAACTGTTTATGAGAACAGCGACCAGCTCGTTGAAGCTGCCAAAAAAGTAATCACAGAAATCTCTGTGGAAGATTGTAAAAAACTTTATGAAGGAGAAGATTACCTTGTACTTATTGATGTGCGAACGATTGGGGAGTACGATGCCGGTTATATTCCCGGAGCAGTTAATATTGACAGGGGAGTTTTGGAATTCAAAATTGCCAAAGCTGAAGTTTGGGATGATTTAGGATTGTACATTCCTGAAAAAACCGACAAAGTAATTTTATACTGTCGCACGGGCAATCGATCATCTCTTGCAGCCAAAGCATTGAAAGAACTTGGCTACGAAAATGCAATGTCACTTCAGGGTGGTTGGGAAAAATGGCACGAATCCAATCCTGACTTAATTGAAAAAATTGCCGTAGAGGAAGAAACAGTTTTTCAACAAGCACCTAAAACAACTGCACAAACTGCAGGTGGATGTTAATTCGATTCTATAACTACATAAAATTTATCAAGATGAAAAAGTACTTTATTTACACTATTATTATTGCTTTTATTGCAACGATTTCTTTTACAGGATGTAAAGACTCTGTTACGGACTCTAATGTAGGCAACTATGATGTTTTAACGACCTATTTAAAAGCCAGCAACCTTGACCTTAACACTATTACAACAAGTTTTGTTATGTCGGCTCCGGCTGATGGTAATGTAAGTTCTAAGTGGGTAATGGATATTCGCAGTGCAACAGATTTTGCTGCAGCTCACATCACGGGCGCTTACAACGTTGCTTTTAAGGACATCTTATCTGCCGCCGCAACTGCTGACAAGCCAATTTTAGTTGTATGTGCTACTGGCCAAACTGCTTGTTATGCTACTTCATTGCTCCGATTATATGGTTATCCTGATGCGCAGGCTTTAAAATGGGGTATGAGTGGATGGAATACAACTTTTGACAAATGGACTGCAAGTTGCAAAGACCTTACAACCGGAACTAACTGGACAACCGATGTTACAGATGCAGGTTCATTTGAGGACCCTGACTGGACAAGCTCGATTACCGATGGTGCAACTTTATTACAGGAAAGGGTTGAAGCTGTTGTTGCTGCAGGTTTTAAAACTGTATCAAATACAGATGTTTTGGCAACTCCTGCAAATTATTACATCAATAATTATTTCTCAGAAGCGCATTATACAGGTTTTGGCCATGTAAAAGGTGCTGTTCGTATAAATCCTTTGCTTATTGATGATTGCAGCAAACTTAATCCAAAAGCTAAAGTAGTAACATATTGCTACACCGGTCAAACATCGGCAGTGGTTACAGCTTATCTTAATGTACTTGGATTCGAAGCTTACAGTTTAACTTTCGGTGTAAATGGAATGACTTACACCAATCCTTTCTGGACAACAGGTTCGGTTACAAACCACTGGGGTTTCGATTCAAAACCAAAAGATTTACCTACAGTTAAGTAATAATATTGTAAGGGATAATTGAAAAATATTATCCCTTATCTTTTTTATCATTTTAAACATATGACAATGATACGTAAATTAGCAATTCTGTTTATTGCAGTAATTTTTATTGGAGTGAATGCAAATGCACAAGGTTGTGCAACTCCTAAATCGGCTGACGGAGTTAATGTTTTTGGATTTCTTCAAACCCAGTATGATTACGGCCTGTTCGATGAACCAGAATCATCTTTCGGATTCAATCGCGCCAGAGTTGGCGTAATGGGAAACATTCCCTACGATTTTAGCTATTATGTTTTACTTGAAACAAGTCCGTTCAAAAAAGATGGTCCAAAAGCATATTTACTCGATGCTTTTATAACCTACAACAGGTTTTCATTTGCAAACGTAAGTATAGGTTCATTTAAAGTTCCTTTTAGCCTTGAATTAAGTCAAGCCTGCAACTCGCTTCACACAATTAACCGTTCGAAAGTTGTGAATGAATTGGCTTCTCCTGATCGCGACATGGGTTTAATGTTACTTGGTGGCTCTGATTCAACACTTTTCAGATATGCAATTTCTTATATGAACGGAACCGGACTTTTGGTACCCGATGCCGATACTTATAAAGATTTTATTGGCCGTGTAATTTTTCAACCCTTAAGCTGGTTAAGCGCTGGAGGTAGTTTTAAAACCGGAAAATCAAAAAATCTTGAAGATGCAACTCTGGGCGATAACACAACTCTCAGATATGGTGCCGAACTTGAAGCTGATTTTGCCAACTTCCATGTTCAGGGCGAATACATTTACGGAAAAGATGATGGCGCTTACACTGTTGGCGGTGGTTGCGGCGGCGATCCTGAAGTAATTATTGGAAGTATTAAACGTTCGGGTATGTACGTAATGGCATTATACAACACGCCTTGGAGATTGCAACCTGTTTTGAAATACGAAAACTACAACAACGACATTGATACCAAAAACAACATGGAGCAAATTACAACTTTTGGTCTCAACTATTTCTTTAACGACTGGGTTCGTTTACAGGTAAACTACGAATACAAAGCTGAGCAAGCTGCCGAAGTTAAAAACGATATGTTCATGGTACAATTGCAAGCTAAATTCTAATATCAATTAATTAAAAAAGAAACTATGAGAATTAAGAATATATTTTTCCTCGGATTAATACTGTTTGTTGCCTCTGCTATTAAAGCACAGGATGTTATTTCAGTTGCCGAGTTGACAAAAATTTCAAAAAACGCCGATGTAATTATTGTTTTTGCCGGGGCAGAAGAAGATTACAAAGTACATATTACCGGAGCAGTGAGTGTTCCGCATACTTCACTTTGCAACGATACACCCGTGCGCGGTTTAATAAAACCAACTGCTGAAATGACAAAAATTCTTGGTGCTGCCGGAATTTCACCTGATAAAACAATTGTAGTTTATGATGAAGGTTCGGGCAAATATGCAGGGCGCATGTATTGGATTTTAAAATATCTGGGCGCTCCAAATGTTAAAATGCTGGATGGTAATCTTACCGCCTGGAAAGCCGGTCGGAAACCTGTGACAGGTGCACCAACAAAAGTTACCGCAGCTACTTTCTCTGCAAAACCTCAAGCTGCCAGTTTGGCTAAAATAGATGAAGTAAAATCATCTGTTGGAAATTCATCAATTGTTTTAATTGATGCAAGAACTGCCGATGAATATGCAGGAAAAGCCGAAACCGAATTACGAAAAGGCCACATTCCAGGAGCCGTAAATATCAATTACGAAACTTTGCTTGATTCAAAAGTGATGTTGAAAACAAATGCGGAGTTAAAAACGCTTTTTGAATCCAAAGGCGTAAGTCCTGATAAAACAGTAATTGCTTATTGCGAAACAAGTGTTCGTGCCGGAATTGTTTATCTGGCTTTAAAAGGGCTAGGATATTCAAAAGTAAAAGTTTATGATGGTGCATATATAGAGTGGCAGGCTACTGCATCTAATAAAGTTGAGTAGTAACCTTTCACATGTCCGAGCGCCCAGGTATTTACCGGGCGCTCATTTTCCCATGAAAAGTCATCCCCCAATAAAAACCAGCAACAATGCATTTTTAATGAATTAGCATGAAAAGCAGAAGAGATTTTATAAAAATAACAACAGTTGGGAGTGTCGGGGTTTTAGCAGCAGGAAACGTTGCAGCCAAATATTTCGATCCGTCCGACAACATGAAAAACCCTGTAATTCAGCGCACTCCTACTTATTGTGAAGTTTGTTTCTGGAAATGTGCCGGATGGGCGCATACCGACGTTGACGGCAATTTGTGGAAAGTGGTTGGCAACAGCAAAGATCCGCTTTGCAATGGCCGTCTTTGTCCGCGCGGAACCGGGGGTATTGGAATGTACACCGACCCCGACCGCTTGAAATACCCAATGATTAGGGTTGAAGAACGCGGGAAACAGGTATTTAAGGAAGTAACCTGGCACAAAGCCCTGCAATTTGTAGCCGATAAAATGAATGCCATAAAAGCCGAACACGGAGCTGAATCGGTGGCCTTGTTTAATCACGGCTCCGGGGGTCATTATTTTTCCAATCTTTTAAATGCTTTTGGATCTTCAAATATCGCAGCACCATCGTACGCACAATGCCGCGGGCCGCGCGAAGCTGCATGGATTACAACGTTTGGTGTAGCTGTAAATTCACCCGAACCTACCGACATTAAAAACACAAAATGCCTTGTGCTAATTGGTTCGCACATTGGCGAAAATATGCACAATACACAGGTTCAGGAAATGTCGCAAGCCATCGACAAAAAAGCAACTATTATTACCGTTGACCCGCGTTTATCGACAGCCGCAACACATTCAAAATACTGGCTGCCCATTAAACCATCAACCGATATTGCTCTTCTCCTCGCCTGGATGCACGTAATTATTTACGAGAAAAGATACAATCCCGAACATATCGAAAAAAATACTTTTGGCTTTGAAGAATTAAAGACTCACGTTGCTGAGTTTACACCTGAATGGGCGGCAAGCATAACAAACCTGAAAGCCGGCCAAATTCGTGAAACTGCCCGTGAAATGGCATATCACGCACCCTCAACAATTATTCACCCCGGAAGACATGTAACATGGTATGGCGATGATGTACAGCGGATTCGCTGCGTTGCAATTTTAAATGGATTGCTTGGTTCGTTTGGCGCAAAAGGAGGTTTCTATTTGCCCACAAGTGCAAACGTTCCATCGTTTCCTCATCCGCCATTTCCAAAACCGGCCTGGAGCTGGAAAGACTATTTGAATGGGAAATATCCGTTGGCAGAAATCAATGTTTCAAATGCAATGGTTGATGCATCGCATCCCGATAATCAATCCGACAAGAAAATAAAGGGATGGATTGTGGTTGGAACAAACCTGATAAACACAATTCCAGATACAAACAGAACAATTGAAGCCATAAAAAATCAGGATTTGGTTGTAGTTGTTGATACAATGCCAATGGAAATTGCAGGCTGGGCCGATGTAATTTTACCCGAATGTACTTATCTTGAAAGATACGATGACATAAGGACTGCACCTGACCGCCAAAACTCAATTGCTTTGCGTATGCCAGCTGTAAAACCAAAATATCTCACCAAACCTGCCGATTGGATTGCACAAAAACTAGCCATAAAACTTGGCCTTCAGGCTTATTTCAATTACAAGGATTTTAGTGAAGTTCTTGATTGGCAACTAAAACAAATGGGCAGTAGTTTGGCCGAAATGAAGAAAGAGGGTGTTAAGGTTTTTCCGCGTGAAGAAAAAGATATGTATCTGCCCGTTGGAGAACCTGTTCAATTAAAAACACCTTCAGGAAAAATTGAATTTTTTTCACAAAAATTAGCTGAGATTGGATTTGATCCGATACCAAAATACACAGAGCATCCGCAGGCGCCCGAAGGTTATTTACGACTAAATTACGGCAGAGCGCCAATGCACACTTTTACGCGAACGGCCAACAATCCGAATCTTACCGATATTATGGATGAAAACAAATTATGGGTCAACCCGGGAATTGCCGAAAAATTTGGACTAAAAATGGGGCAAGCCATTTGGCTCGAAAATCAGGATGGTATTGTTTCCGAATTCCCTATAAAGGTTAGGGTAACCGAGCGAATCGGGCCCGATTCTGTTTACATGGTACACGGCTTTGGTCACGCCAACAAATTATTGAAACGAGCCTATGGAAGGGGAATTTCGGATACACAGCTGATTTCGAGAGTTGCTGTTGACCCGATTATGGGTGGAACCGGAATGAGAGGAAATTTTGTAAAATTTATATGCGAAGAACCAATAAAGGAGGTTGAATCATGAGATACGCAATGGCCGTTGACACAAAAAAATGTGTAGGTTGCAGCGATTGTGTTGTGGCTTGTCAAACAGAAAACAGAGTGCCCATCGGATATTGCCGCGATTGGGTAGTTGAAATAGTAAATGGTGTTTTTCCGGAGGTGGAAGTGGAACTGAGGAGTGAACGTTGCAACCACTGCGACAATTCGCCCTGCGTTCGTTGCTGCCCTACGGGTGCAAGCCATTACGAAGAAGGTGGAATTGTAACCGTAACTGCCAATGATTGTATTGGCTGCGGAGCCTGTATTCAATCGTGTCCCTACGATGCACGTTATTCGCACCCCGATGGTTATGTCGATAAATGTACTTTCTGCAAACACCGTGTTGAGCGGGGTTACGAACCTGCCTGCGTAGGTGTTTGTCCAACAAACTGCCTTTATTTTGGCGATTTGGATAACCCTGGTTCCGATGTTTCAGCAGCGTTAAAAAAACGGAAATACAAAGTTTTGGCTCCTGAAGCAGGCACAAAACCGCAAGTCTATTTTTTAATTTGAATTTATAAAACGACTTTGAACTTTAAACATTCAACTCGAAACTCATAGATCATGAAAGAAGAATTTTTTGTTTCCGGAAGGAACATTCCAAATATTGACCCCAGTTTACATATCTGGCACTGGCAAATTCCAGCCTATCTTTTCCTGGGTGGTTTAGCTGCGGGTATAATGTTTTTTGCAGGATTATACACAATTCTTGGTAAAGAAAAGGAAATGCCAACAACTGTAAAATGGAGTACATTCCTTGTCCCGGCGGCCTTGGTTTTAGGTCTGTTTTTCCTTTTCCTCGACCTAAAACATAAAATGTACTTTTGGAAATTATATACAACAATTCGCCTCGAGTCGCCCATGGGCTGGGGAGCGTGGACCTTAATGATTATAACTCCCTTATCGTTTATTTGGAGTGCAACGTATCTCAAAGAATTAATACCGGGTTGGAACTGGAAATTTGAATTTCTTGAAAAAATGGAAGCACTGGCAATAAAAAACCGCAAATTGCTGGCCTGGTTGCTTGTTATCTATTCTGTTATCCTTGGTATTTACACCGGTATTCTTTTATCTGCATTTAATGCGCGGCCACTTTGGAATACTTCCATTCTTGGTCCATTGTTTTTAACTTCCGGATTGTCAACAGGTGCGGTAACAATTATGTGGATGTCGAAAAACCACCTCGAGAGAAAAACGATGAGTAAAATTGATTTGCTTCTTATTGGAATAGAGCTGTTTTTAATTGTTCATCTTTTTATGGGATTTTTGGCAAGTACCGAAGTTCAAATCGAATCGGCAAAATTATTTTTGGGTGGACCGTACACCTTAATTTTCTGGGGAGGAGTGGTAGTTTTTGGTTTAATAATTCCGTTTTTTCTTGAAGTTCTTGAATTACGCGGCACCAAAATTCCGGCTGCAATTCCGGCAGTAATGATTTTAATTGGTGGCTTGCTTTTCCGTTTTATAATGGTTGATGCAGGGCAGTTAACAAGGTATCTTTATTAGAAAAAATATATTTCTGAAATACTGATGTACAATGTTAGGGCTGAAAACATTTAAAAAAGAATGTTTTTCGTCTTCACTGTTAATTTTGATTGGAGAGCAATGCGAAAAATTTGACTCATACAACAGTTGTTTGTAAAGCCTTTCCAATTTTTTAATTTTACAAGAAAAACACATGGAGAAAAAAACGAGAAGAGCTTTCCTCCACATGATTAATGCAGGAATTGTTGTTCTGTTTTTGTTTTTTTGGAACAAGCTTACTTCTATCCACATTCAATCCATTAAAAATCAAGAATATTCACCCCCTTTCAATAAAAACAAAGCTGTATCGTTTCATGATAATTTCATCGTTGTAAACGATAAAGGGAAATATGCTGTTTTTTCTTCCCATTGCACGCATTTAGGGTGTAAAATAGCAAATTTCGAAAATGACCGGTTGGTTTGTCCTTGCCATGGTTCAGAATACGATCTGCATGGAAATCCGTTAAAAGGCCCTGCCTATAAACCACTTAGGAAAATTTCCGCGACAATTTCCGATGATGGACAAACCATTCAAATTACAGGGTAATGGTTAAAAAGAAATATAAAACCACCTTCGGAACGGTTGCGCTGGCAATGTTTTGGCTCGTTATTGCATCAGGTGTTTTATTGGCAGTTCCATTCGATATTGATTCTCCTTATTTAAGCATAAGCAAAATGATGGTTGGAAATCCGTGGGCTTCGTTTATCCGGAATTTTCATTACTGGAGCTCCCAGCTTTTCCTGATTTTAACACTGATTCATCTATTTGATCATTTTCATTATAAAAATAAAATCGGTCTGAAAGCAGGTATGTCACTCAGGCTCAGTTTAGGGATACTTATTATTTTTTTAGCGATGCTTACCGGTTTTCTCTTAAAAGCCGATAATGACAGTTTGCAGGCCAGGCAGATTTTAGAAGCTCTTATTCAACATATACCTTTTATTGGCGAATCACTGTCATTTTCACTTTTGGGAAATGAAAAAAGTTTTCAGTTGATTTATGTACATCACATTGCCACTTTTACCATTTTTGTCACGCTTATAACGCTTGAACACAGCCGCAAAATATGGCCTCCCATCTCTAACATGA
>JBFHJA010000107.1:0-10832 GCA_041596165.1 Draconibacterium sp.
CAACCTGGCTGAATTAAGTCAGCATTTTGGCATAACTCCATCAGTTGATATTGTTGGTCCTCCCGGATTCGGAGATATAAAACCGTACGAAGCGCTTGTCAATTTTGAAGTTTTAGATGCAGAAGAACATTTTTTTAATCAAAATCTTAAAAATATACAGCTCACAAATACACAAACACTGCGAGTTGAACCGGGAGGAACTGAATGGTTGAGTGTTGGTAAAAACATTGTTTATCAGCCAAAACGTGAAAGTGTGATTTATCGTGACGGAACGATGACGGCTCCTGGTGGAAGCGCATTTCATTTAAAAAGTAATGCCGGTTGGTTACCTGTTGCCGTAGAAGCACCAAAAGGATTGTGTGGAAAAGGTGGTGTTCAGATGATTGGCACCTGGGATTTGTTAGGGAGAAGAAAACCATTTGGTGGCGATAATTTCGAACTTGTTTCCAGAATTTTAGACTGGCTGTCAGGGAAAAACAATTGATTATATATGACTTGCGAAAATTACAATTTAGCTTTTCAAACAACTTTCATCTCTTTTAGCACTTCAAATTCAAATTCAAAATTGGGGGTAAAAACACCTTTTCCCTGATTATTTTCGATTTGTTTTTTTGTCCAGAAACGTGCTTCTTCAACTTCGTCGGAATGAACTTTAAAATTTTTAAAATCGAAACTTACAAACATGTAAACCAATTCTGCTTCTACTTCCGATTCCCATTTATATGATTTTACCATTTTTGCCGAAAAATCAACCAATCCAATTTCTTCAAAAGCCTCCTTTTTAAGTGCCTGTTCCAAAGTTTCACCTGCTGAAATATGGCCACCCACAGCGGTATCCCATTTCCCGGGTTGAATCTGTTTCGACATCGGACGTTTTTGTACCAATATTGCTTTGTTATGATTGATTACATGTAAATGTACTACCGGATGTAAAAGTTTGCTTCCGTTATGAACCTGACTTCTGGGCGCTTGCCCGGTAATTCGACCCTGCTCATCTACAAGAGGAACCCACTCTTCTCCAACATGCTGTTTTTGTTTTCTTTTCTGCCTGAATAATTCAATTAAAAAATAAACACCAAATAAAATGTAAAATAACCCACCACTTATAAAAGCCCAGGCCTCTTTGCTCATAAAAAAAGTGGAATAAAAAACCAGCAGTGTGTGGGCGGTAAAAATATAAAACAGAGATTTCAGGCTTTTGCGCATTTGAGCCATTTGCGCTTCGTTGAATTGGGCGTCCTTTAAATATCGCTGCCCCATCAAACCAATAATATTAACCTTTGAAAATGCGGAAATTGCGAGCACAGCAACCAAAATCAATTCGATTAAACCTGGTTTTAGTTTGAAGAAAATATCATTATCGAGTAAAATGGAAACTGCCCCGAGCACTACCAGCAACAAAGTGTCGAACAAAATGAACTTATCGAAACGTTTTTCTTTAAAGCCAACCCAAAGCATTTCGGCAATACCAACGCCAACAGCAATAAACAACCCGATTTTTGTTCCCCAAATTTCGTCGGCTGCAATAAAAACGAAAAGCGGGATAAAACCGGGCAGTAATTTCTTTAGCAGTTCTGTTCTGCTCATTGTTAAAAATTAAACCAATTTGGATTACAATGGATGCTTCCTTGAATTATTCGTCTGCCTTATAAATTTTGTAAACTTCCACCTGCATAAGCAAAGTTGTAAATCCCGGAACATATGGGTCGCTATAAGTATTTCCATTTTGCCCGTACGCAAGTGCAGAGTTGATAACAAGATTTGCAACAGTTCCTTTTTGCATATATGTCAAAGCTTCTTCCAGTCCGGTAACAGAGGTTCCGAAACCAACATTCACAGTGTAAGGTTCATATCGGTAACCATCCAAATAACCAACTGACTGATCCAGTAAAATGCTGTCGATAGTCCAGGTTGCATAATAAATCAGCACCTTATCACCAACTTCTATTGTATCGCCTGATCCTTTTTTCTCTTCTATATAATATAACCCTGAAGATGTTGGCTTTACATCAGGATAATTGGCTTTCATATATGTATCCAGTTTAGCCAACTCATTATTTCTGAGTTCTTCCAAACTGTTATCGTCGCCACATGCATAAAAACCAACAATTGCAACAGTGAAAATTAACGCAGTAAATACTTGTTTTATTGATTTATTCAATTTCATTTTATAATTATTTTAAAGGCTTAATATCTTTCATTGACACTACAAAAACCAAAGACTGAAAAGGATTGATGACTCCTGAACCTAAACTTCCATACGCAAAATCAGACGCTACTATCAATTCTACCTTTCCATTTTTATTAATTACTTTCATACCATCGTCCCATCCCTGAATCAAAGGAGGATTACCAAGAATAAAGGTAAAAGTGCTGTCTTCACTATGCCAAATGGAGGAATCAAATAAATAACCATCGGTAAAATAACCTGCATATCCTACGGTAAGCGTATCGCCGGTTTTGGCATAATCGCCTGTCCCCTCATCAATAGTTATGTAATATATTCCCAAATCAGTAGTGTCAACATCATATCCTTTGGTAATTAAATTATCAATGTAACTTTTCAAATTTAACTGCTCCTCTTCCCTTGTATATTCCTCTGTTTCATTTGTTTTCAAACAAGAGGTAATTGTTCCGACAAGTAAAATACCGAGTACAAGTATGGCTGCGAATTTTTTCATATAAACTTTTTTTAAATTATTGTTTCCAATAATTGACGTTTATAATCCGGCAGAAGTTGCGTGAACTTTTCAATCGCTTTATCTATGGAGAGGTTAGTATCGCCACCTGCTGCATTCACATGCCCGCCACCATTGAAATGATCTCTTGAAAAATGGTTTACCTGGAAATTTCCTTTGGAGCGAAATGATGCCTTTACAATTCCTTCTTTTTCAATAAAAATTGCGGAAAAAACAATATTGTTAATCGAAAGCGGAAAATTCACAAAACCCTCGGTATCTCCTGTTTTGAATTCAAAATCTATCAACTCCTGTTTTGTAATCGAAATCATTGCCGTTCGCAGTTCCGGAAAAACAACCATTTTTTCGTTCAGACAATAACCAAGTAATTTCATCCGGCTAGCCGAAAAATTATGGTAAACTCCTGACTGAATTTTTTGGGTATCAATTCCAAATTTCATTAATTCAGAAACTACCTTAAATGTATTTGGGTCTGAAGTATTGTGGTTAAAAGATCCAGTATCGGTTAAAATACCAGTGTACAGTGCTTCTGCTGCATTTCTCGAAATATGTTTTTTCAACCCCATTTTACATACCACATCATAAATCAGTTCGGCTGTTGAACTATAATGTGTTTCAGAAATGATAAAATCGCAAAAATCGGTTGGGTAAGGATGATGATCAATCAGAATCTTGGGATTTTTGTACTCAAGTATCTGTTTTTCAAGTTTTCCTGCACGGCTGGCTTCGTTAAAATCAACACAAAACAACACATCCGATTGATTTATAATTGATTTTGCCTGTTTCTTTTTATTGCTGTTTACAATTATTTCGGTGTTTGACGAAAACCATTTTAGGAAATCTGGATAATCGGTAGGCGAAATAATATGAACGTTGTGACCTGCGCTAACAAGCACTTCTGCCAAACCAATGGCCGAACCAATCGCATCGCCGTCAGGATGTTCATGTGGAATGATTGCAATATTTAGTTTTGCTTTGTTAAGTAATTCCTTTAACGATGCAATAATCTGTATGTCAGTGTTTTTCAAAATACTCAAAAATTTGAATTGGCAAATATACTAAAACTGTTAACGGTGCAATGCCGAAATAATTCAATTTTTCATATAATTGCAGAATAATAACATTTATAAAAATTAAAATAATGGCAGGAAAAACAACATTTACAATGATAAAACCATCAGCATTTGCAAGCAATTATACTGGTGGCATTTTAAAAATGATTAATGATGCAGGTTTTGTTATTAAAGCTATGAAAGCAACCCGTTTAACAAAAGAACAGGCAGGAGCTTTTTATGAAGTGCACAAAGGAAAACCGTTTTATGAATCATTAGTTAATTTCATGAGTTCAGGGCCAATTGTTGCTGCCATGCTCGAAAAAGAAAATGCAGTTGAAGATTTTAGAACATTAATTGGTGCTACCAACCCCGCAAATGCTGCTGAAGGAACAATCCGTAAAATTTATGCAGTTAGTTTGGAGGAAAATGCTGTTCATGGTTCGGATAGTGATGAAAATGCAAATATTGAAGCCGATTTTTTCTTTTCAAAAATCGAAAGGGTTTAAAAAGTTTAGAGTTCAAAGTGGAATTCCATCTTTATCTGCGCAGTTGGGAAAAGATGGAATCCTTATTTTGACGGGATTGTGAGTTATTGTGAGTTTCAAGTTTTGCCCCGGAAATTCAAATTTCAGAGATTTTACTTGAAGATAATTTTATCCACCATCTCCTCCCCCGCTTTTTCATTCAGTTTTCTGCGGATTTCTTCGCGCATCATAAATAGTTCGTTTTTGACAACTGAAGAATTGATTTCAACAAAAAGAATTTTACTTCTCAATGTTACGTTTTTTGTATAATGGGCGATTGTTTTCCCCAGCAACTCTTCCCACGACTGAACAACATCAACTTCCTTCAGTTTCTTTTCAATGCTTGTTCCTTTAACGTATTCACGGATTACCTCGCTCAATGATTGTGTATGGCTTCTTCTCATGATAAAATTTCAACTTTTCCTGAATCAACTTTAAAGATACGATAATCAGCATCCATTTTCTTTATTATTGAATCCAAATGTTCGCGATTGGTGTCAGTTAAAAATATTTGGCCAAACTGTTCGCCCGCTGCCACCTTGACAATCTGCTCCACACGAAACTGATCCAGTTTGTCAAAAATATCATCCAATAAAAGTATGGGTTTTAAACCCGAAATCTCTTTTACAAAGTCAAATTGTGCCAGTTTTAATGAAACAAGATAAGTTTTCATTTGTCCTTGCGACCCTAATTTTCTTATGGGATAATCTCCCAGATAAAAAACAAGATCATCTTTATGAATTCCCTGTGTAGTGTATTGAATTGCACGGTCTTTCGCAATCGATCCTTTTAACAGCTCTTCAAAATTACTGTCGTATAAACCCGATTCATGCACTAAACTTACCTTTTCATTATCCTGGGAAATAAACGAATAGTAACGCTGAAAAACAGGTATTAACTTTTCAACAAATTCTTTGCGGTGCTTGTGAATCCTGTTCCCGTATTCCACTAACTGAACATCCCAAAGTTCAAGTAAATCGTTTTCAAAATAGTGGTTTGCAGCAAACTGCCGTAAAAGATTATTCCGTTGTTGCAGTGCCCTGTTGTATTTCAGCAAATCATCGAGGTAATTCTGGTTGTATTGCGAAATTACGCCGTCCATGAATTTTCGCCGTTCATCGCTGCCACCCAAAATTAAGTTCACGTCCGATGGGGTGATCATCACAAGCGGCAATAAACCAATATGTTCCAGCAGCTTTTTATATACTTTCGAATTGCGTTTGAACTGTTTGCCGGTGCCTTTTTTAAAGCCTACAGAAATATTTTCTAATGATTCAAAACGCCGGTAATTTCCATTCAGCATAAAAAAGCTTTCTTCATGGTTTATGTTGAGCACGTCAATAGCTGTTGAAAAGCTTTTACAGAACGATAAATAATAAACCGCATCAAGAATATTTGTTTTTCCGGCACCGTTTTTACCAATAAAACAGTTCAATTTTGAAGAAAACTCAATTTGAACTTCTTTTAAATTCTTATAATTTACGATTGAAATATCTTCGATTTGCATAATCCAGCCTTCATTTTACCTCGCAAAACTAATTAAAAAGCTTGGAAGTACCCGATAGCTTGTGAAAAACCAATAATAACAGGTCGCTGTTGATTAATATTGAAATTTATACTGTTATTACCCATAGGGTTTTGAAAAAAAAACTATTTTTGCGGCACAATTTTGAAACCAAAAAGAAATGGCAAATAAGAAATCTACTAAAGACGATAATTTACAGGAACTTGAAAGTGCGTTGACCAAAACGGAGCAATACATTGAAGACAACCAAAAAATAATAACATATATAGTTGGAGCAATTATATTAATTGTGGGTGCTTATCTTGCTTTTCACAAATTTTACATGCAACCCAAAGAAAAAGAGGCTTTGTCGCAAATGTTTATGGCCGAGAATTACTTTGAAAAAGATTCTTTCAACTTAGCAATCAACGGTGACGGAAACTACCTTGGATTCCTTGATATCATTGATGACTACGGTATTACAAAATCGGCAAACAGGGCAAAATATTACGCTGGAATTTCTTACCTGCATTTGGGTCAATACGAAGAAGCAATTGATTATTTGAAGAAATTTAAAACCGACGATTTACTTCTAGGACCAGTTAAAGCAGGTGCAATTGGTGATGCAATGCTTGAACTCGGTGATAAGGAAGATGCCTTAAAACAATACAAAAAAGCATTTTCGGAAACTGATAATGAATTAACCACACCAGTTTATAAAATGAAAGCTGCCAAATTGCTCGAGTCAATGAGTAAGTTTGATGATGCATTGAAATTATACGAAGAAATCAAAAAAGATTATCCGCAATCAACTGAAGGAACAACCGTTGACAAGTATATTGCGCGGATAAAAACTAAAAAGGAATAGAATAAAAATTAAGGTTATAAAATTTACCCCTCCAAAAGAGGGGTTTTTTATTTTAAGAATATGGCAACAAAAGATCTTTCGCAATATGATTTTAACACGGTCCCCTCTGCCGAAAATATGAAGTTCGGGATTGTAGTAGCTGAATGGAATCCGGAAGTAACATTAGCTCTCGCAAAAGGAGCTGTTGAAACGCTCAAAAAGCATGGTACAAAAGAACATAACATTGCTGTGAGATATGTTCCCGGTAGTTTTGAACTCCCGCTTGGGGCACAATTTTTAGCTGAATATGGGAATGTGGATGCGGTTATCATACTAGGTTGCGTAATTCAGGGCGAAACGCGCCATTTTGATTATATCTGCGAAGGAGTTTCACAAGGAATAAAGGATTTAAATCTGAAATACAACAAACCTTTCATTTTTGGTTTATTGACGACAAACAACCAGCAACAAGCACTTGACCGTGCCGGCGGCAAACATGGAAACAAAGGAGATGAAGCCGCTGTTACCGCAATTAAAATGGTGGATTTAAAAAGATCGTTTCAATAAATCCTAAGGAAAAAATTGTAAAACTATTATTACCAGGATATTCGCAACTATAATTACGCCAAATCCCTGGAAAATATATTTGCAAAGAAGTTTGTTAACAAGCGTTTTTGCATAAACATTTTCAAAATATTATTGCTCAGAATGGCCTGAAAAGTTGCAATTCCAATAAGAATTTGTGTTACATCATATTTCCCCTGAAACAGGTTGAGTAAAAATGGATCGATATCGGTAAATCCAACGATAAACGATAAACGATAAAACATTTAATCCCGGGGTGCCAAAGTTCTGCTTCTCCTCTTTCTCAGAGTATTGCTTTTGTTGTTCCAAACCAACAATAAACGAGAATACCACAGTCAACAAAAACTGGATAAAAAGAATTGGAATCTCCTGTATAAATTGGTCATAATGTATTTTTAGGTTCAATCCACTTAAAAATTTCAGTTAAACAAAAATCAAGGTCAGCAAATAAATCAAAACCATTGATGACACACCCTGAATTAATGTAGCCAGAGTATGTGTTTTGTAACCTGTTTTTACGTCTATCCCCGAAAATTGTGTCACCACCCAGAAAAAGCTGTCGTTTGCATGCGAAATAGTCATTGCGCCGGCTCCAGTTGCCATTACGGCAAGCACTTTCCCATATAACGAATCTAACCCGATGGTTGAAAGCAGTGGTGCGATAATCGCCGAAGTGGCAACCAATGCAACAGTAGTAGAACCCTGTGCAGTTTTAAAAGCGGCTGCGATAATAAACGGCAAAAATATTCCCAACTGATATCCGGCAAGCAAATTTCCCAGTATTTCTCCAATTTGCGCTTCTTTTAAAATTGTACCAAAAGCACCACCAGCGCCAGTAATCAATAAGATTGGGGCAGCGGCTGAAATCCCATCGCCAATCCAGCCTGTAAGTGTTTCTTTGTTGAATTTTGGGAACAGGAAAAACGTCAGCAAAAAACCAATAAGAAGTGCATTTATAGGTTGACCGGTAAAACTAAAAAAGGTAAAAAGAAATCCTTCGCCAAAAGGTTGCCCGGGATATGTAGCAATTGACCGAACGGCAATCAAAATGATTGGAACAAGAATTGGCAAAAGGGATTTTGTTGCTGAAGGAAGTTTTAATTCCGATGCTGAAATTACAGTTTCATGAGGTATTATTTCTGATGCTGTATATTTTCCTCCAACATACGAAGCCCACAAATAGCCGGTAAACATTGCAAAAACAGCTATAGTTAAACCAAAAAGTATTACCAGACCAAGCTGATTTTCGAGGCCAAGGTTTCCAGCAGCGGCAATTGGACCAGGAGTTGGTGGCACAAACGTGTGGCTTGCATACAAACCGGTTGCCAGCGCTATTGAGAGTGTTACCGAAGATTTACCGGTTTTTGCAGCAATCGAGTCTTTTAATGATGACAGGATTACAAACGCTGAATCGCAAAAAACAGGAATCGAAACGATGTAACCGATAATCGACATAGCCAGTCCCGGAAACCTCTTACCCACCAATTTTAACACAATTTCGGCCAGTTTTATTGCCGCGTTTGATTTTTCAAGAATTACCCCGATAATCGTTCCAAGAACAATTACAATTCCGATGTACGCCATTATATTCCCAAAACCTGTGGCAATGGTTAAGGCGATTTTTTCGATGGGCAAACCTGCCATTGCACCGGCAATATACGATGCAAAAAGTAGTACAATAAACGGGTGTAGTTTGAGTTTTGTAGTTCCTAGAATGATGAACAAAACAGAAACAAACAGAACAATTATCAGCCAGATAGTTTCAGTCATTTGCTGGAATTTTGAAGTTTTTAAAATATGGTTTTAGCAAGGGAAAAAATGGTATAATCAAAAATTTAAATTGTTTGATTCTCATCAAATAAAGTTTTTATTGGTTCATCCTAAAAGTAATTTATTTTCAAATTGTAAAAAACATCTGTTTTTTACAGGTTTTCAACTGCCTCCTCATAATCAAACTGCAAATCCTCATGCAACATTGAAAGCACTTTTTTGATTCGATCAACCCGCCGTTGATACATATTCAAAATAACCCGGCTCGAACGCAAACTTAACCCCGATTTTTTCATTTTTTGGCAGAAATAAATAAGCAGTTCAATTTCCGTTTCTTTCGATCCTGAAAACTTGATGTATTTATCGGTGGTTTTTAAAACTTTGCGGAGCGTTTTTTTTGCAAGATAAAAACTGTGTTTATTGAGTTGTTTAAACTGCTCGTCAATTTCATCTTTTACATTTTGAATAAATGCCTGCTCGTCGATAGCCTCAAATAGAAGATAATTGAGCAACTCTTTATTCTCTTTTTTGTATTTGGCCAATCGCAGACAAAGCTCCTGCAATTGCAACGGTGAAATAGTTTTAAGTTCATTTTTTATTACACTAAGCGAAGCTGTTTCCATACGAGTACTTAAATTTTCCTATTGATGATCGAACAAGCTCAAATTTAATTGTTTTTATTTGGTTTGAAGTAAAACCATTTGTTTGATTGAATTTGAACATAATAAATCAGTGCTTGTTTCTTTCATTACACACGGAATTGAATATCAAAACGTATAAAACTAAATCAATTTAATGATGAAAACCAACGGCAAATTTACCTTGCAACAAATTGAAGATTACAAAAAAGATGGTTATGTTATTCTGAGAGGTTTGTTAAGCCAGAAAGAAATTGAACACCTCCGGAACAGGGCGAAAACAGATCGCGAAATGGACAACCATTCATTTCAACGAGATGATGGAACAGGCGCAAAAGTGCGACTTTCGTTGTGGAACCATCCCGGGAATGGAATTTATGGCATGATTGCCCGCAGCCATAAACTTGTCGATTCTGTTGAACAGCTTTTGGAAGATGAAGCTTATCATTACCATTCGAAAATGATTATGAAAGAGGCTAAAGTTGGCGGTGCGTGGGCGTGGCACCAGGATTATGGATATTGGTATGAAAATGGAGTTTTGTTTCCCGATTTGTGCAGCGTTTTTATTGCCGTTGACGCTGCTACAGTTGAAAATGGCTGTTTGCAGGTAATTAAAGGTTCACACAAATTGGGCAGGATTAACCATGTTTTAACGGGAGATCAAGCCGGTGCAGACCTGGATCGGGTGGAAGAAATTAGAAAAAGGCTCGAACTTGTTTATGTGGAGCTGGATAAAGGAGATGCTGTGTTTTTTCACAGTAACCTTTTGCACCGTTCTGACCGAAATAATTCGGAAAATCCGCGCTGGGCAATGATTTGCTGCTACAACGCAAAATCAAACGATCCTTACAAAGAAAGCCACCACCCAAGATATACACCACTTGTAAAAGTACCGGACAGCGCAATTTTGGATGCTGCACAAAACAGCGAAGTTGACAGCGATTCGTGGTTGGACGCAAAAAGGGACAAAAGCGCGGAAGGATTAAAGACAAACCAGTAATCTGAAAATGATCGTTTAACTGGTTTTCTATAACCCTCAATCCAAACTTACCAGAAGTAGGAATTCGTTTTTCCGCCGGGCAGTAAATTACATACAACTTCATCTTTTCTTTCGCATTTACCCCTCCCTTTCCTCTTTCGCAATTTCACCTAAAAACGATATCGATTTCTCAAGATTTTTATCGGGGAATTTTTTCAGGATGAACACTAC